>JACRNP010000090.1 GCA_016234845.1 Deltaproteobacteria bacterium
CGGTTGTTCATCACGCGGATGTGGAACGGGATGGTGGTCTTCACCCCGGTGACCACGTACTCGGCCAGCGCGCGCTTCATCCGGGCGATCGCCTCCGTCCGGTCCTTCCCCCACGCGACCAGCTTCGAGATGATCGGGTCGTAGTAGATCGGGATCTCGAACCCGGCGTACATCCCCGAGTCGTCCCGGACGCCCGGGCCGCCCGGGATCCGCAGCGACGTGACCGTGCCCGGGCACGGCATGAAGCCCCTCTCCGGGTCCTCGGCGTACACCCGGCATTCGATGGCATGCCCCGTCTGCTTCACGTCCTCCTGCCGCACCCCGAGCTTCTCCCCCGCCGCCACGCGGATCTGCTCCTTCACGATGTCGACGCCGGTCACCATCTCGGTGATCGGGTGCTCCACCTGGAGCCGCGTGTTCATCTCGAGGAAGAAGAAGTTCCGCTTGCGGTCCACGAGGAATTCGATGGTGCCCGCCCCCTCGTACTTCACCGCGCGCGCCGCCTCGATCGCGACCTTCCCCATCGCGGCGCGGGTCTCCGGGGTGATGATGACGGACGGCGACTCCTCGATCACCTTCTGGTGGCGCCGCTGGATGGAGCACTCCCGCTCGCACAGGTGGACGTAGTTCCCGTGCCGGTCCCCGAGGATCTGCACCTCCACGTGGCGCGGGTTCTCGATGTACTTCTCGATGTAGACCGAGTCGTCGCTGAAGGCGGACTTGGCCTCCGACTTCGCCATCCGGAGGGACGACCGCAGCTCCGATTCCTCCCGCACGAGCCGCAGCCCCTTGCCGCCGCCGCCGGCCGTGGCCTTCAGCATCACGGGGAAACCGATCTCCTTCGCGACGCGGAACACCTCGTCCTCCGTCGAGATGGGCTCGACCGTCCCCGGCACGACCGGAACCCCGGCCGCCTGGACCGTCTTCCGGGCGAGCGTCTTGGATCCCATCGTCCGCATCGCGTAGGCCGAGGGCCCGATCAGCTGGATCCTTTCCTTCTCGCACCGGTCGGCGAAGAGCGGATTCTCGGCGAGGAAACCGTATCCGGGGTGGATCGCCTCCGCGCCGCTCCGCCTCGCGGCGTCGATGATCTTGTCGATGACCAGGTACGATTCGCGGGCGGGCGCCGGACCGATGCAGTACGCCTCGTCGGCGTACCGGGTGTGGAGGGCGCGGCGGTCGACCTCGGAGAAGACGGCCACCGTCCGGACCCCCATCTCCTTGCAGGCGCGCAGCACGCGGACGGCGATCTCGCCGCGGTTGGCGATCAGGATCTTCCGGAACACGTGGCCCTCCTACAGGGGGATGTTGCCGTGCTTGCGCGGCGGGTTGCTGTCGCGCTTGTTCCTCAGCATCTCGAGCGCCTTGATGACCTTGGGCCGCGTCTCCGACGGCATGATGACCTCGTCGATGTACCCCAGCTCCGCGGCCTTGTACGGGGAGGCGAACCGGTCCCGGTAGTCGGCGACGAGCTCCGCCTTCGTCTTGTCCGGGTTGTCGGACTTCACGAGCTCCTTGCGGAAGATGATGTTGACCGCCCCGTCGGGCCCCATCACCGCGATCTCGGCGGTGGGGAAGGCGAAGTTCACGTCCGCCCGGATGTGCTTGGAGGCCATGACGTCGTACGCCCCGCCGTACGCCTTCCGGGTGATCACGGTCACCTTGGGCACCGTGGCCTCGGCAAAGGCGTAGAGGAGCTTCGCCCCGTGCTTGATGATGCCGCCGTACTCCTGGGTCGTGCCCGGGAGGAAGCCCGGCACGTCCACGAAGGTGAGGAGCGGGATGTTGAAGGCGTCGCAGAAGCGGACGAAGCGCGCCCCCTTGATGGAGGAGTTGATGTCGAGGCAGCCGGCCAGGATCGCCGGCTGGTTCGCCGTGATGCCGACGGTCCGCCCGTTCATCCGCGCGAAGCCGATGACGATGTTCCTCGCGTAGTGCTCCTGGATCTCGAAGAAGTTCCCGTCGTCCACCACCTTCTTCACGACGTCCCGGATGTCGTACGGCTTGGTGGGGATGTCGGGGACCACGCTGTTCAGCGACTCGTCCGCGCGGTCCGGGGAATCCTTCGGGGTGACGGCCGGGGGGTCCTCCATGTTGTTCTGGGGAACGAAGGAGAGGAGCTCGCGGATCAGGTAGAGGCACTCCTTCTCGTCCTCCGCGGCGAAGTGCGCCACCCCGCTGCGCTCGTTGTGGGACATGGCGCCGCCGAGGTTCTCCTTGGTGACCTCCTCGTGCGTGACCGTCTTGATGACGTCGGGGCCGGTGACGAACATGTACGAGGTGTTCTTGACCATCAGGATGAAGTCGGTGATCGCGGGGGAGTAGACCGCGCCCCCGGCGCACGGCCCCATGATCGCCGAGATCTGCGGGACCACGCCGGAATAGATGGTGTTGCGGAGGAAGATGTCGGCGTACCCGGCGAGGCTCTGCACCCCCTCCTGGATGCGCGCCCCGCCCGAATCGTTCAGGCCCACGACCGGCGCCCCGTTGCGGGAGGCGTGGTCCATGATCTTGCAGATCTTCTGGGCGTACGTCTCGGACAGGGAGCCGCCGAACACGGTGAAGTCCTGCGCGAAGACGTACACGAGGCGGCCGTTGACCTGGCCGTACCCGGTGACGACGCCGTCCCCGAGGAACTTCTCCATCTCGAAATCGGCGCACCGGTGCTGGACGAACCGGTCGAGCTCGACGAAGGTGTTCGGGTCGAGGAGGAGCCCGATCCGCTCCCGCGCGGTCAGCTTTCCCTGCGCGTGCTGGGTCTCGATCCGTTTCCGGCCGCCCCCTTCCACCGCGAGGGCGTTTCTCTTGCGCAACTCCTCGAATTTTTCCTGGAGCGACATCCACTCCTCCTGGACGCAAGGTAATGAAGTTACATACCATCCCGGAAACCGGGGTGTCAACGACGCCGGGCGCCCTCCCGTTCCCCGGAAAAGGCGTATTGGACGAGTTCCGCGATGTGCACGACGCGCACCGAAGGGTCGACCCGTGCGGCCATGTCCCGCATCTGCAGGATGCAGCCCGAACAGGCGGTCGAGACCACTTTCGTGCCGCCGCGCGCCGCCGCCGAAACCTTGTTTTCCCCGATCCGGGAGGAGGTGGGGTAATCCCGCGCGTTGAAGGTGCCCCCGTACCCGCAGCACCGGTCGGCTCCGGCCATCTCTCCGAACGCGTCCCCGACCGCCCGGGAGAGCAGCTCCCGCGCCTGCGGTCCCTTCCCGAGCGTGCCCGACAGGTGGCACGGGTCGTGGTACCCGATCTCGCCGACCCGCTCGCCTTCCGGAGGATCGGGCAGCCGGTCGACCGCCCCCGACGAGAGGATGAAGCTCGCGTAGTCCACCGAGCGGTCGGCGACGAAGACCGCGTCCTCGTACAGGGGATTCGCGCGGGGGATCAGCGAGAACACGTTCCGCCGGAACATGAGCAGGCACGACCCGCACGGGAAGACGATCTCCCCGGGATCCGCCGCGCGGAGGCGCCGGATGTTCTCCTCCACGCACGCCGACGCCGAGCGCCGGTCGCCCGAAACCATGGCCGGGAGTCCGCAGCACGCCGCGTCCCGGAACACCGCCACCGTCTTTCCCGACGCCTTCACCGTCTCGTACGCCGCTCGTCCCACCCGCGGGAAGACGTGGTCGAAGACGCACCCGACGAAGAGCATCGTTTCGCCGGACACCGCCTCCCGTTTGCGGAGCGACCGGATGAACCCTTTCGCCGGGAGCTCCGGGACCGTCCTCCCCCCCCCGATCCCTTCCGGGAACCGGTAGTGGAGGCCGCTCCGGGTGGGGACCTTCGCCAGCAGGAGCCGCTCCGCGGCCGCCGCCGCCATCCGCGCGGCCTCCGTCGCGGCGGGGGAGGCCATCACCTTCCCGAAGAGGACGCTCTTCCACGCCGGTATGCCGATCTCCTCCGCCAGGTCGGCCCGCCCCTTCATGACGATCTCCTCGACGAGCACCTGGTTCGGGCACGCCCGCTCGCACCGCCCGCACAGGAGGCAGTCCGTGAGCGCCTCCTGGATCGACGCCGCGTCGGGATCCTCCCCGGACAGGGCCGCGTCGACCAGGGCCACCTTCCCCCGGGCCACCGCGATCTCCGCCTTCCGTTCCGGGTAGAGGGTGCAAACCGTCCGGCACGTGCCGCACTTCGCGCACAGCCCGGTCAGCGCCTTGAGGTCGGGGTCCCTCACCCTCTCACCGCGGCCTCGTCGAGGAAGATCTTCCCGGGATTCAGGATCCCGTTCGGGTCGAAGCATCCTTTCAGCCGCTTCATCACGGAGACGCCCAGCGGGCCGACCTCCATCTCGAGGAACGGGGCCTTCGAGATCCCGCCCAGCGGGCCGACCTCCATCTCGAGGAACGGGGCCTTCGAGATCCCGACCCCGTGCTCGCCCGAGATCGTGCCGCCCATCTCCACGGTCCTGCGAAACACCTCCTCCACCGCTCCTTCCGCCCGCCGCGTCTCGTCCGCGTCGGTCCCGGAGATCAGGATGTTCACGTGGATGTTGCCGTCCCCGGCGTGGCCGAAATTCACGATCCGCACCCTTCGGCGTTCCGCGAGCTCCGCGAGGAACTCGAACATGTCCGCCAGGCGGCTGCGCGGCACGACGATGTCCTCGTTGAGCTTGACCGGGGCGATCCGGCGAAGCGCCGGGGAGATCGACCGCCGCAGCTTCCACAGCTCGTCCCTCCCCGGGGCGTCGGACGCTCGCCGGACGGCCAGCGCCCCGCCGGCGCGGCACGTCTCCTCGAGGAGGTCCGTCTCCCTCGCGACCGATTCCACCGTCCCGTCCACTTCCAGGAGGAGCGCGCTGCCGGTCCCCTCGGGGAGCGCCACCGGGGCCGCCGCCTGGACGCAGTCGATGGCGGTCCGGTCCATGAGCTCCATCGCGGAGGGGGTGATCCGGGCGGCCACGATCGCGTTGACCGCGCAAACCGACGCGCGGTTGCCCGGGAAAAGTGCCAGCAGCGTCGCCGCCGCCTGCGGGAGCGGCACGAGCCGAAGCGTCGCCCGGGTGACGATCCCCAGCGTCCCCTCCGACCCGACCAGCAGCCTCGTCAGGTCGTAGCCGACCACTCCTTTCGCGGTGGTGACGCCCGTGCGGACCGTCTCCCCCGTGCCGAGCACCGCCTCGAGGCCGAGCACGTAGTCGCGCGTGACGCCGTACTTCACCGCGCACATCCCGCCCGCGCACTCCGCGATGTTCCCGCCGATGGTGCTGAATTTCAGCGACGCCGGGTCCGGAGGATAGAAGAGGCCCGCCTTGCGCGCCGCCTCCTTGAGGTTCTCCGTCACCACGCCCGGCTCGACGACCGCGTACAGGTTCACCGGGTCGATCGCGACGATCCGGTCCATCCGCTCGGTCGACAGGACGACGCCGCCCCGGACGGGGAGCGAGCCGCCGGAAAACCCGGAGCCGGCGCCGCGGGGGACCACCGGGAACCGGTGGCGGTTGGCGAGGAGGACGACCTGCCGCACCTCCTCGGCGTCGACGGGGAAGGCGACCGCGTCGGGGAGGAAACGGTTTCCCGTCGCGTCGTACGAGTAGCAGATGCGCGTCTCGAGGGAGCTCCGCAACCGGTCGCCGAGCAGATTCCCGAGCGCGGAGAGGGCTTCAGGGTGCATCGGAAAAGTCTATCACGCCGGGAACGACGACGCGGGGCGGCGGCTTACCCCTCGAGGGAGTGTATGAACGCGGCGATGACCGCGTTGACCTCGGTGGGCTTCTCGAGCATGGCGAGGTGGCCGGCGCCGTGGACGATCTTGAGCACGGCCCCGTCGATGTTCGTCGCGAGGTATTGCCCGTACTTGAGCGGCGTCAGCCGGTCGTCGTCCCCGTTCACCACGAGCGTCGGGACGCGGACCTCTCCGAGGCGGCTCATCGCGTCGAACCCGTTGCACGCGCGGAAGTCGGCGAGGAAGGCCTCCGGCCGGGTGGAGAGGACGTCGGCCACGACGTCGTCGCGCAGCTCGGAGGCGGGTGCGGAGGAGAGCATCCACCCCACGAGCTCCGGCGCGAACTCCCGGTACCGGGAGGAGATCCCCTCGAACACCGCCGGCGCGATCTTCAGGCGCGCCCCGGAACCGATCAGGACGAGCGCCTCGATCCCCGGAACCCCGTCCAGCAAGGACTGGAGCGCGATCGCCCCCCCCATGGAGTGGCCGGCCAGTACGATCTTCGACAGCCCCAGCTCCCGCGCGAACTCCCCGACCCACTCCGCGTAGGCGGAAACCGTCTCCCGGGGAGAGCCCCCGCTCCGGGCGTGGCCGGGAAGATCCGGGATCACGATGCGCACGGTCCCCTTCAAGCCCGCCCACTGGTCGCGGAAGGTGTGGTGGGAGCCTCCCGCCCCGTGGAGGAACACCACCGTGTGCGGGCTCGCCTTCACGCTGTCCTGGAAGTGGACGGTCTCCCCTGCGACGGCGATCTCGGGCATCGGACTCCTCTCGTCACTCCGTGGTGGGTGGGAAAAGTATATCCAAAAAACCGGAGCCGGTTTGCGATAAGATTGCAGTGGTCCTTCCCAGTCCATCAAGGAGCGTTCACCCGATGAAGACGGTCGGCCGGGAAATCATGTGGAACCTGCCGCACGAGGCGGCGGTCGTTATGTACTCCCTCCTGGCGGTGCTCCTGCTGGTCGTCGCCTGGGGCGCGTGGACCCGGGTCGAGGCGTACCGCAGGGGCCGTGCGGAGCGGGAGGACCGGTTCGACGGCCTCCGAGGACGACTGCTCGACGTTTTCCGGCTCGCCCTCGGGCAACGGCGGGTGCTCGACCGGAAGTTCGGCGGGCTGGTCCACCTGTGCATCTTCTCGGCGTTCATCGTCCTGTTCATCGTCACGTGCCTCGTGGCGGTGGAGTACGACTTCGGGGTGATGATCCTCGACGGGAATTTCTACATCGTCTTCAAGCTGTTCGCGGAGACGTTCGGGGCGCTGCTCCTTCTCGG
The DNA here is from genome assembly GCA_016234845.1 of Deltaproteobacteria bacterium. NCBI lineage: Bacteria > Pseudomonadati > Myxococcota > Myxococcia > Deltaproteobacteria bacterium. The sequence continues at coordinate 6,943 of JACRNP010000090.1, forward strand.
CGTCGCGGGCGCCCTCGTGCGCCGCGCCCTCTTCCGTCCGGAAGGGCTGACGCGCGATAACGACGACCTGCTGCAGCTCCTCCTGATCGGCGCGATCGGCGTCACCGGCTTCCTGATCGAGACGTCCCGGATCGCGGCCACGCACCCCGCGATCGCCCCGGTCTCCTACGTCAGCAACGCCCTCGCGCCGCTCCTGTTCGGCGGGATGCCGCTTTCGGAGATCCTCTCCGTCCACCGTGCGCTGTGGTGGGCCCATCTCCTGATCGCCTTCGGTTTCCTCGGCTCGATCCCGTTCACGAAGATGATCCACATGGGGACCGGGACGGCGAGCGTCTTCCTCCGCACGTCCCGCCCGAAGGGGGCGCTCCAGCCGATCCCGGACATCGAGGAGGAGGAGAAGCCCGGCGTCCTGGCGGTCGAGGATTTCTCCTGGAAGCAGCTCCTCTCGGCCGACGGATGCACCAAGTGCGGGAGGTGCCAGGACGAGTGCCCCGCCTACGCCGCGGAGATGCCGCTGTCGCCGCGCGACGTGGTCCTCAAGACGAAGGAGCAGCTCGGCGCCGACATCCGGTGCGGCCTCGTGCCGTCCGCGGCGTCGATCGACAAGTCCACGGGGAAGCGGATCGTCCCCGACTTCGCCCGCGAGGTGTTGACCCCGGAGGAGATCTGGGCGTGCACCACCTGCCGTGCGTGCATGCAGGCGTGCCCCGTCCTGATCGAGCACATCGACATGATCGTCGACGTCCGCCGCGGGTACGTCGCCTCCTCGAAGATCCCCGACACCGTGCGGACCGCGCTCCGGAAGATGGGCGACACGGGGAACCCGTGGGGGTTGCCGCAGGACGACCGGATCGCCTGGGCCGCGGGGGTGGACGTCCCGTTCGCCGCGGACGGGAAGGAGTTCGAATACCTGTACTGGGTGGGGTGCGCCGGGGCGTACGACCCGAGGAACCAGAAGGTCACCCGGGCGATCGTGTCGCTCCTCAACCGCGCGGGGGTGAGTTACGCCACCCTCGGGTCCGAGGAGATGTGCTGCGGCGAATCGGCGCGCCGGATGGGAGAGGAGGGGCTCTTCCAGCTCGGGATGGTCGAAATGGTGAAGGAGCTGTTCGCCGGCTACAAGGTGAGGAAGGTGATCACCCAGTGCCCGCACTGCTTCAACACCTTCCGCAACGAGTACCCGCAGTTCGGCGTGAATGTCGAGGTCATCCACCACTCCGTCCTGATCCGGGACCTCGTCGCGCAGGGGAAGCTCGTGCCGCGGAAGGCGAACAACCTCGCGCTGGCGTTCCACGACTCGTGCTATCTCGGCCGGCACAACGATGTCTTCGACGCCCCCCGCGAGGCGCTGGGCGCCATTCCGGGAATCTCCCTGAACGAGATGGAGCGGAACCGGGAGCGCGGATTCTGCTGCGGGGCGGGCGGCGGCGGGATGTGGATGGAGTCGCCGGGGAAGCGGATCAACCACCTGCGCTTCGACCAGGCGATGCGGACCGGTTCGAACGCCGTGGGGTCCGCGTGCCCCTACTGCCTCATCATGTTCGACGACGCGATCAAGTTCAACAACCTCGAGGATTCGGTGCAGGCGAAGGACGTCGCCGAGCTGGTCGCGGAGTCGATTTAGCCCCTCACCCATCGAGAGCGATTATCGTTGCAAGGGAAGTTGCCGCCCGGCAACTTCCCTTTTTTCTTTATCAACCCGGGTTGTTTTTATACAATCCGTCTTGGCACCCGTTTCCCGCAGAGCAGGTTCCGCCAGGGAGGAAGCGATGACAGTGGACTCCCCGTCAGGGAACACCCTTTCGAATCTCTTGAAGAAACGATTGAAAACGTTGGGATTTCCGTCGCTGCGGAGGTTCCACGCGGATCGCCCCGGTCTCCGGCTGAGCTACGAGGTTCTTCGGCAGGTGGTCTACACGGATCATGTCCCGCGGCCGGAAACATTGTTCCGCATCCTTGAATCCATGCAGTTCTCATCGAGCCAGATCCGGAAGATCTGCGGAATGCACTACGGAGACTACCTGCCCATCCATTCGGCCGCGGCATCGGACACCCCCGTCCTCGCCTCCTCTCCGAAGGAGTTCCCCGGAAACCAGGATCCTCCGCCGGACGAAGCGGGGGGCGCGACGCCGCTCGAGGAACCCGGGGAGATCGTTTCCCGCCTTCGCGCCGCCCTGCCCCGGATACCGGTCCCGGGCAACGAGGATTTCTGGGAGATGGCGCAGTCGATGGCGCGGATCGCGGAGCAGAAGGTGCGCAGGGCCTCCGCGCGGCACGCGGAGCAGCCGTTCCTGTTCGCCGGGGAACCCGAGGCGATCTACCAGTTCCTCGTCCGAAGGAACCGGATCCCCGCGTTCCTGTCCCGGGGGGAGAACCTCTCCCTCTCGTTCGTGGACGGGATCGACTACCGGGACCGGTTCCTCGGAGCGATGCTCGGGTCCGCCATCGGGGAAATGCTGGGAACCGTCACCCTGGGGCTGACATCCCGGGACGTGCAGGAGCTGTACGGCGAACCGTCGGAGCTGCCGGCGATCCAGCCGGCGCGGGGAGCGGGGGCGGCCGCGCCGGCCTCTCCCCTGCTCGCGGTTTCCCTCTCCCTCCTTCCCGACGGGCTGCTGGACCCCGGAAAGACGGCCGATGCGCTGGCCCGCGCGGTCCGGCGGGACGATTCGCCGGGGCTGCTCGGGTTCGCGAGGAACCTTCTCGAGCGCGGGCTTCCGTGGCACGAAGCCGGTGAAATCCAGCCGGAGGGGACGCCGGGCGTCTTCGTCCTCCCGCTGGTCCTGCTTCGGGCGGGAAACTTCCGCCGACTGAAGCTCGAGGCGGGGATCCTGGCCTCGCTGTCGCACCCGCACCCGGCGGCGATCGCGGCGGCGATCGCACAGGCGTGCGCGGTCGCGCGCACCCTTCACTCGGTCCCGGGTTCGCTGGACGTGCTCTCCTTTCCCCGGGCCCTCTCCCCGGTGATCGCCGGAATCGAGCCGGAACGGGGGTCCAAGCCGAGGACGGGACGGGCGGCCCCGACCGTCGGGCGGAAACTGGGCGCGGAGCTGCCGGCGCTTCTCCTGCGCCGCGCCCCGGTCAACGAGATGCAGGAAGAGTTGGGCAACGGAGCCGCGGCCCACGAAGGGATCCCTTTCGCCCTGGGGTGCTTTCTCCGTTCCCCGGGGGATTTCGCCGGCGCCGTGCTGCCGGCGGTCGGGCAGGGAGGGGACGCGCGCTCCATCGCGGCGATGGCCGGGGCGTTGTCCGGGGCGTACGTCGGCGCGTCCGGGATCCCGGAACGGTTCCTGTCGTCCCTTCCGTGCCGTGAAGGATTTTCGGATGCGGCGGAGCGCCTCCTGGCGCTTTCCCGCCGCGAAGGGTGATGCCGGGGCTCCGCGCGGTTTTAGCCGCCCGCGGCCGCCACGCCCGGAGAGCGGAGCCCTTCGGAGAGGATCCGGTACACTTCGTCCGCGGTGACGGACGGGTGGTACTTCGGCTTCTTCGAAAGGATGTACGTGCGCGAGAGCTCGTCCATCGCGCCGAAGACGACCCTGCGGGCGACCCCCACGTTCAGGTCGGACCGGAAGACGCCTTCCCGCTTCCCCTCCTCGAGGATGTCGCTGATGACCTCGAGGTAGTCGAAGAACTTGACGGGGGTGTAGTCCTTCAGGAACTTGCTGCTCTGCCGGAGCTCCACCTGGATCACCTCGATCAGCCCGGCCTCGCGCTCCAGAAGGTCCATGTGGTTGTCGATGAAGATCTTGAGCCTCCCGAGAGCGCCGTTCCCGGCGGCGATCCGCCGGCGGACGTCGGATACGACCTCCCCCATCTTCTCCTCGAAAAGGGATATCAGCAGGTCGTCCTTGTTCCGGAAGTAGAGGTAGATGGTCCCGTCGGCCACGCCCGACGCGCGGGCGATCTCCGCCACCTTGGAGTTGAAGAACCCTTTTTGTGAAAAGATCCGGATGGCGGCGCGAAGGATCCGATCCCGCTTGTCCGCACCGTTTTTCGGACTCCGCCTGGGCATCGACGCACCCCTTTCGTGGATGAATCGTCATTCACCGGACGAAGGTACGCCCGGCGGGAACCGCTGTCAAGAAGACGGGATGCGGTGGGTGTTTCGGTCGGCCCGGTCTACTCGCGGAAACCGAGCCGCGCGGAGAGAGCCTTCGCCGCACGGTCGACTTCGGGTCCGACCACCTGGGCGATCCGGTCGTCCGGGAGCCGGTGCGCGGGTCCCGTGACGCTGATCGCCCCCACCACCTTGCGGGTGTAGTCCTGGATGGGGCTGGCGATGCACCGAAGCCCCTCTTCGAACTCCTCGAGGTCGGTGGCGTACCCCCTCTCCCGCGCGGAGGAAAGGTCCTTCAGGATTTCGGCGACCTGCACCTTGGTGTTCTTCGTGAACCGGGGGACCTCCCCGGAGAACCGCTTGGAGAGCTCCTCGTCCGAATCGAACAGGACCAGCGCCTTCCCGGCGGCCGTTGCGTGGATCGGCATGTGGAGTCCCACGCGGGACACGACCCGCACGGTGGACGTGGTCTCCACCGCGTCGAGGTAAACGACCTCGTTCCCCCGCAGGATGGAGATGTAGCTCGTCTCGCCGGTCGTTCCGGCAAGTTCCTCGAGGATGGACTTCGCCTGTTTCAGCAACCCCCGCTGCCGGATGAAAGTCTGCCCCAGCTCGAGGCACTTGATCCCGAGCCGGTAATTGTCGTTCGAACGGTTCTGCTCGATGTAATTCCTGGACTGGAGGGTGGCGAGGATTCGGAAGACGTTGTTTTTATGCAGCTTTAGCTTCTTGCTGAGCTCGGTGACGCCGAGCTCGTCCATGTCGCCCCGGAACTCCTCGAGCACGTCGAGTGCGTGTGCGACGGACTGGATGATATAGTTCGACTTGTCTCGGCGTACCATGGAAATGGATCCCCCCGGCCAATCGCTGTTTTATTGAAAAACAAACACTGTTAGATATATTGGAACGAGGGGCACGTGTCAACAAAAAGATGGAACCGTATCGCGTTCGGCGAATCTACTTGAACTTCGGCTTCGTGGACTCCTTCATCGACCGCATCCGCGCGATCTCGGCTTTCAGGCTGTCCCGGTACGGATAGTCCGGCACGTTTTCCAGGAGCCCCTCCCAGGCCTTCACCCCGCCCTCCAGGTCGTGCTTGTCGTTGACCAGGATCACGCCGAGGTTGTACCGCGACTGGGCATGGCGCGGATTCATGGAGATCGCCTTCCGCAGCTCCTCGATCGCGCGGTCGAAATTCCCCGTCCGGCGCAGGCAGACCGCCATGTCCGTGCGCACGTTGGCGTTCGAGGGGTCCGCGGCAAGCGCCTTCTGGTAGCTGGAGATGGCGAGAAGGTCCTGCTTCGTGTCGAAGTAGAGGTTCCCGATCCCGATCAGCGCCTGCAGGTTTCCGGGATCCTTCCGCAGGATCTCCTTGTAGGTTTCGATCTCCGCCAGCGCGTTGAGCCGGATCGGCTCGCCGTCGCCCGCGGGCTGGGGGGGCTGGCTCTTCTTGCAACCGGCGAGCGGAAAGAGCACCGTGAGAAGCAGCATGGCGACGATCCGGGGAATCCGTTTCGACCTCATAGGGCCATCACCTCGAGTGGGTCTTCGCACGCAGCGAGCAGCTGCGCGACGGTCCTGCCTCCGGGGGGGACGATCGCGTCCGGGGCGACGTCCGACACGGGGAGCAGGCAGAACCGCCGGACCGCCATGGATTCGTGGGGGATCGAAAGTCCCGGCTCCGAAACGACGGAATCCCCCATCAGGATGATGTCGACGTCGAGCGGACGCGGTCCCCACCGGGCGCCGCCCCGCCGCCCCGCCGCCTCCTCCAGCCGCTTCGCCAGGGCCAGCAGCCCGCGGGGGGACAGGTCCGTGGAGAGGCGGACCGCCAGGTTCAGGAACCACGGCTGATGGGCCCTGCCGGACGGCTCGCTGGCGTACATCCGGGACACCGCGCGCACTTCCGATTCGCGCCCCAGGGCGGCGACCGCGTCCCGTATCCGGCGGACGCGGCGCCCCTGGTTGCTGCCGAGCAGGAGGACGGCGTCCACCGGCGCTACGGCGCGACCACCCGGTTGGTGAGGGCGCCGATCCCCCCGACCTCCACCGTCACGACGTCCCCCACGGAGAGCGAGCCGACGCCGGGAGGCGTTCCCGTGGCGATCACGTCGCCGGGGAAAAGGGTCATGACCGAACTGATGAACTCGATCAGCCGGAACACCGAGGCGCCCATCTCGCGGGTGTTGCCGTCCTGCCGGGTTTCGCCGTTGACGATGCACCGGACGGAAACGGCGGAAGGGTCGAGCTCGGTCTCGATCCAGGGGCCGAGGGGCGCGAAGGTGTCGAACCCCTTGGCGCGCGTGTACTGCACGTCCCGGGCCTGGAGGTCGCGCGCCGTCACGTCGTTGATGCACGTGTACCCGAGGATGCACGCCGCCGCGTCATCCGCCGCGACGTCCTTCGCGCGCCGGCCGATCACCACCGCGAGCTCCGCCTCGTAATCCACCCTTGCGGACTGCGCCGGGTAGACGATGTCCCCCCCGGGGCGGTTTACCGCCGACGGCGCCTTGAGGAACAGGAGCGGGTCCTCCGGGATGCTCTTTCCCATCTCCCGCGCGTGGTCCTTGTAGTTCAAGCCCACCGCGACGATCTTGCCGGGCGAGACCGGCGCGAGGAGCCGGACATCCGCCAGCCGCCGGATCACCCCGGTGGCGCGCACCTCGTCGAACGGCTCTCCCGCGATCTCGTGCACCGTCCCCGCGCCCTGGTCGATCAGACCGTACCGTGCCGTGCCTCCGTACTCGTACCGCCCGATCCTCATTTCCCGAGTCCGAGGACGGCGGCCATGTCGTAGAGGCCGGCCGGCTTCCCGAGCACCCACCCGGCGGCGCGGACCGCGCCGCGGGCGAAGGTGTCGCGGCTGTGCGCGCGGTGCGTGATCTCGAACCGCTCGCCGATCCCCCCGAACACGAGGGTGTGCTCGCCGACCACGTCTCCCGCGCGGACGGCGAACACGCCGATCTCCTTGCGGGTGCGCTCCCCCACCATCCCCTCCCGGCCGTACACGCCGACCTCCCCCATCTTCCGGCCGAGGGCCGAGGCCACCGATTCGGCCAGTCGGACCGCCGTACCCGACGGGGCGTCCTTCTTGAACCGGTGGTGGGTCTCGACGATCTCCACGTCGTAGTCGTCCCCGAGCACCCCCGCCACTTCGGCGGCCACCCGGAACATCAGGTTCACCCCGACGCTCATGTTGGGGGAGTGCACGATCGCGATCCTCCCCGACGCCTCGCGCAGCATTTCCATCTGCCCCTGCGAGAGCCCGGTGCTGCCGATCACGATCGGCTTTCCGGCGGCTGCGGCGGCGAGGGCGTTCCGGGAGGATGACTCGGCGCTCGTGAAATCGATGGCCACGTCCGAGGCGGCGATCGCCGCGCGGAAATCGTCGGTGATCCCGACGCCCCCGGACCCCGCCCCCGCGGCCGCGAAGGCGTCCTGCGACAGGAGCGGGTGCCCCGGGGCCTCCACCGCCGCGGACAGCGTAAGACCCGACGGGCCGTCCCGGAGGACGGACAGGATCGCCCGGCCCATCCTCCCCATGGCTCCGCAGACCGCGACGCCGGGCACGCGTCGCCCCCTACAGGATCTTCAGGCCGGAGAGGACCTTCGCGAGGGCCTTCCGGTTCCCGTCGGACATCGCGCACAGCGGGAGCCGGAACTCCTCCCGGACCTTCCCCATCATGGCGAGCGCGGTCTTCGCCGGGATCGGATTCGTCTCGATGAACAACGCCTGCATGAGCGGCCACAGGCGGAAGTGGATCTCCCGCGCGCGGTGGACCTGTCCGAGAGAGAACGCGTCGTAGAGATCCGCCATCAGGCGCGGCGCGACGTTCGAGACCACGGAGATGATCCCCTTGGCGCCCAGGGCCAGCATCGGGAAGAAGAGCCCGTCGTCCCCCGACAGCACGCAGAACGTCCGCGGGGTCATCGAGAGGATGTCGCAGATCTGCGCGAGATTCCCGGACGCCTCCTTCACCCCGACGATGTTCCGCACCTCGGAGAGGCGGGCGACCGTCTCCGCCGCCATGTTGACGCCCGTCCGTCCGGGAACGTTGTAGAGCACCAGGGGGATGTCCGCGGCCCCGGCGACCTCGGTGAAGTGGGCGACGAGCCCCTTCTGCGTGGGCTTGTTGTAGTACGGCGTGATGACGAGCGCCGCGTCGGCGCCCGCCTTCTTGGCGTACCGGGTGAGGGCGACCGCTTCCCTCGTGTTGTTGGAACCGGTCCCCGCGATCACGGGCACCCTGCCGTCGACCGCCTCGACCACGAGGTCGATCACCTGCCGGTGCTCGTCGTGGGAGAGGGTCGCCGACTCTCCGGTCGTCCCGCACGGGACGATCCCGGCGGTCCCGTTCCGGATCTGGAACTCCACCAGCCTTTTCAGCCCCGCCGCGTCCAGCTTCCCGTTCCGGAACGGCGTGACGGTCGCTACGATCGCCCCGTGGAACATCCGTCTTCCTCCCCCTTCCGCCTCAATAGCGGTACGCTTCCTCGAAGATCTTCCCGTCGCACGACCAGGAGGTGTCCCCCTCGAGGTACACCTCGCCGAAATCCTTCCTCCCGGCGTCGAAGTGGATCGTCAGCGTCTCCCCGCCGCTCGTCCGCACGGCGACCGGCGGCGCCGCGAGCCCGCGAATCGACGCGAGGATGCCGCTGGCGACCGCCCCCGTCCCGCACGCCAGCGTCTCGCCCTCCACGCCGCGCTCGTACGTGCGCGCCCACACCACGCCGTCGCGAACCGTCACGAAGTTGACGTTCGTCCCCCGGGGGGCGAACGCCTTGTGCCGCCGGATCCCGCGCCCGACGCCCGCCACGTCGACCCGCTCGAGGTCCGCGACGAAGAGCACCGCGTGCGGGACCCCGGTGTCGAGGAACGAGTACGTGTACCGCTTTCCCGCCAGCGTGAGCGTCCGGTCCAGGCGAAGCCCCGCCGGACGGGTCATCTGCAGCTTCACGCGACGGCCCGACACCGACGCGCGGACGGTCCCCGCGAGGGTCTCGAACGCCATCGCCCTCCCGGCGATCTTCCGGGCGAATGCGAAGCGCGCGGCGCAGCGGCCGCCGTTGCCGCACATCTCGGCCCGGGAGCCGTCCGCGTTGTAGAAATCCCAGCGGAAGTCCGCGCTTTCCGACGGCTCCACGAGGATCAACCCGTCCGCCCCGATCGATCGGGAGCGGTCGCACACCTTCGACGCGAACGCGGGCCGGTCGATCCCCTCCAGGAGGCCGTCCCGGTTGTCGATCAGGAGGAAGTCGTTGCCGCTTCCGTTGATCTTGGAAAAGGGGATTCCACGAGCCGCCATCTTCGCCTTCCCGCCGCAGGATAATGCTTCATCGTAGCAGAACCCCGATCGAGGTTCCAAGAACGGATCGCGGGGACGGTTTTTAGCGCCGCCGCCGCAGGAACGACGCCGTGCGCTCCCCGCGGGAGACGTCGCGCGCGGACTCGCGCTCCCGGACGATCTCGCACCGGTCGCCCGATACCATCACCTCGGCGGCCCGCGGCCGGCTGTTGTAGTTGGAGGACATGGAGAAGCCGTACGCCCCCGCGCTCATGACCGCGAGCAGGTCTCCCGACCGGTACGGCGGCATCGCCCGGTCCCTCGCCAGGAAATCGCCGGACTCGCAGATGGGGCCCACCACGTCCGCCGTCACCCGGCCGCGCGGCGCCCTCCCCACCGGCAGGATCGCGTGGTACGACCCGTAGAGGGACGGCCGCGCCAGGTCGTTCATGGCCGCGTCCACGATGAAGAAATATTTCTTTCCCTTCCCGGCGGGGGACGGGATCGGTTTCGTGTAGAGAACTTCCGTCACGAGAACCCCCGCGTTTCCGACCAGCACGCGCCCCGGCTCGAGGACCAGGGTGACGTCGATCCCCCGGAACGCTCCCGCGACGGCGTTCGCGTACTCCTTCGGGTGGGGCGGCATCTCGTCGTTGTACCGGATCCCGAGCCCGCCGCCGATGTCGACCAGCCGGATGGGCATCCCCTTCGCCAGGAGCTTGTCGACCAGCTTCCGCACGCGCCCCGCCGCGTCGACGAACGGAGCCACGTCGGTCAGCTGCGAACCGATGTGGCAGTCCACGCCCACCACGTCGATGTGTCGCCGCCTCGCGGCCCACTCGTAATCCTTCATGGCCTGCGCGATGTGGATCCCGAACTTGTTCTTCTTCAGGCCCGTCGAGATGTACGGGTGGGTCTTCGGGTCCACGTCGGGATTGACCCGGATCGAGACCGGGGCCCGTTTGCGCATCCTGCCGGCGACCGCGTCGATCGTCTCGAGCTCCTCGCGCGACTCGACGTTGAACATCAGGATCCCGCGGCGGAGCGCCTCCTCGATCTCCCACACCTTCTTCCCGACCCCGGAGTAGACGATCTTCTTCGGGGGGGCGCCGGCCGCGAGCGCCCGGGCCAGCTCCCCTCCCGAGACGATGTCCACGCCGCTGCCGAGGTTGGTGAAGGTGCGGATGACCGAACCGTTCGAGTTGGCCTTCATGGAGTAGCAGATGACGTGCGGTACGGCGGCGAACGCCTCGTCGAACACCTTGTAGTGGTGGGAGAGGGTGGCGTGGCTGTACACGAAGACCGGGGTCCCCGCCTGGCGGGCGATCTCCTTCAAGGGGTACCCCTCGCAGCAGAGCTGCCCCCGTCCGTTCACCGCGAAATGGTGCATGCCGTCACCTCGATGCGTAGTATTGTGCGGAGGCGAATACGGACGCCGAGCGCGGCTCCGGCTTCGCCTTCCGACCGCAGCCGGCGGCCCACAGGAGGAGAAACGCCGCCGCCAGGACCGCCGCCGGCCGCAATCCTCCGCGCCTCATTTCTTCCGCAGGGCCGAAAGGCGCGCCCGGACCGGGTCGGGACCCGTGCCGCCGCGCGTCCTGCGGAGCCGGACCGAGTTCGAGAGGGAGATGGCGTCCCGGACGTCCTCCCCGATCGCCTTCGAGAAGGTCCGCAGCTCCTTGAGGCTTGCGTCCTTCAGCCGTTTCCCCTTCCCCTCGCAGTACCGCACGATCTTCCCGGTGATCTCGTGCGCCTTCCGGAACGGAACCCCCTTCCGCGCCAGGTAGTCCGCGAGGTCGGTGGCGGTCAGGAAGCCGTCGTCGCACGCCGCCCGCATCCGCTCGTCGTTCACCGTCATCCCGCGGAGCAGGAGGTCCGCCCCGGCGAGGCAATCCTTCACCGTGCGGGCCGAGTCGAACACCGGTTCCTTGTCCTCCTGCATGTCCCGGTTGTAGGACAGGGGCAGCCCCTTCATGATCGTCAGCAGGTTCAGGAGGTTTCCGTACGCGCGCCCGGTCTTCCCCCGGATCAGCTCCGCCACGTCCGGATTCTTCTTCTGGGGCATGATGCTGCTCCCGGTGCAGAGGGCGTCGGGGAGCGACAGGAATCCGAATTCCGAGGAGGACCAGTACACCATCTCCTCGGAAAGACGGGACAGGTGCATCATCGTGACGGCGCACGCGTAGAGGAAATCGGCCGCGAAGTCGCGGTCCGAAACGGCGTCGACGCTGTTCTCGCAGACCCCGTCCATCCCGAGCTCGCGCGCCGTGTACGCGCGGTCGAGCGGGAAGGTGGACCCCGCCAGCGCCCCGGCCCCCAGCGGGGACACGTTGGTCCTCCGCCGGACCTCCGCGAAACGGTCCGCGTCCCGCGCGAACATCTCCCGGTACGCCAGCAGGTGGTGGGACAGGAGGACCGGCTGCGCCCTCTGCATGTGGGTGTACCCCGGGAGGACGACTCCGAAGAGCTCCTCCGCCCGGTCGACGAGCGACCCGCAGACCGCGGCGAGGAGGTTTTCGACGGCGTCGATCTCGTCCCGCAGGAACAGCCGGAGATCCGTGGCGACCTGGTCGTTGCGGCTGCGCCCGGTGTGGAGCTTCCCCCCGACCGGCCCGATCTTCCGGATCAGCCGCTGCTCGATCGCCATGTGGATGTCTTCCTGGGAGAGGTCGAAGGAAAGCTTTCCGGAATCGATCTCCTCGAGGATCTCCGAAAGGCCCGCGACGATCCGCTCCGCCTCGGCCTTCGGGAGGATCCCCTGCTTCCCCAGCATCCGGGCGTGCGCCACGCTCCCGGCGATGTCGTGCCGGTACAGGAGGACGTCGTACGGGATCGACGCGGTGAACTCCTCGACGAACCGGTCGGTCCCGGAGCCGAACCGCCCTCCCCACGCCTTCTTCTTCGCCATGTCAGCCTTTCCCGTTTTTCAGCATCGACCGGATCTTCAGGCGCAGGGCGTTGATCTTGATGAACCCGGTCGCGTCGGCCTGGTTGTAGACCGTCTCCTTCTCGAAGGTGGCGAAGTCGGTCCGGTAGAGGGACACCGGGCTCTTCCGCCCGGCGACGGTCACGCCCCCCTTGTACAGCTTGAGACGCGCCGTCCCGGTGACGTTCTCCTGGGTCGCCGCGATCGTTCCCTTCAGCAGGTCCATCTCCGGCGAGTACCAGTACCCGTTGTAGATGAGCTCCGCGAACCGGGGCATCAGGGTGTCGCGCAGGTGCATGACCTCGCGGTCGAGGGTGAGCGACTCGACCGCGCGGTGGGCGGCGTGCAGGATCGTCCCTCCCGGGGTTTCGTAGACGCCGCGGGACTTCATTCCCACGTACCGGTTCTCGACGAGGTCCACCCGGCCGATGCCGTGCCTCCCGCCGACGGCGTTCAGGTGCCCGAGGAGCTTCGCGGGTCCCATCTTCCTCCCGTCCACCGCGACGGGGATGCCCCGTTCGAAATCGACCTCGACGTACTGCGGGCGTCCGGGCGCCTTTGCCGGGGACCGCGTGAGGACGAACATGTTCTCCGGGGGCTCCGACCAGGGGTCCTCCAGGATCCCCCCCTCGAAGCTGATGTGGAGCAGGTTCCGGTCGCTGGAGTACGGCTTCGCCGCCGTGACCGGCGTGGGGATGCCGCGCTTCCGGGCGTAGTTCACGAGGTCGGTCCGGGATGCGAGGTCCCATTCCCTCCACGGGGCGATGACGCGGATCCCCGGCATCAGGGCGTAATAGGTCAGCTCGAACCGGACCTGGTCGTTCCCCTTCCCCGTGGCGCCGTGGGAAACGGCCTCGGCCTTCTCCTTCCGCGCCACCTCGATCTGCTTCTTGGCGATCAGCGGGCGCGCGATCGACGTCCCGAGGAGATACGCGCCCTCGTACACGGTGTTCGCCATCAGGGCCGGGAAGACGAAATCCCGGACGAACTCGTCCTGGACGTTTTCCACGTAGACCTTCGACGCGCCGGTCCGCTTCGCCTTCGCCCGCACGGGGGCGAGCTCCTCGCCCTGCCCCAGATCGGCGACGAAGGCGATCACCTCGCACCCGTACGTCTCGATGAGCCATGCAAGGATCACGGACGTGTCGAGCCCCCCGGAATACGCCAGAACGACTTTCTTGACGTTTTTCAATCTCTTAACCCTCCATGTCTCTAGTGTCGTATCAGCTTTTCCAGGACGGCCATCTGGACGTGGAGCCGGTTCTCCGCCTCGTCGAAGACGGCGGACCGCGGCCCCTCCATCACCGCGTCCGTTATCTCCTCGCCCCGGTGGGCGGGAAGGCAGTGCATCACGATGGACCCGGGCGCGGAAATCTTCAGCATCGCTTCGTCGATGCAGTACCCGCGGAAGGCGGCCATCCGTTTCCGGCTCTCGGCCTCCTGCCCCATGCTGGTCCAGACGTCGGTGTACAGGACGTCCGCCTTTCGCGCCGCGTCGGCGGGATCCCGCACGACGCGAACGTCCCCCCGCCCCATCCTTTCCGCCTCGGCCAGGACGCCCCGGTCCGGCTCGTACCCTTTCGGGCAGGCGACACGCAGCGTGAACCCGAGGACGTGGGCGGCCTCGACCCACGAGTTGGCGACGTTGTTCCCGTCCCCCACGAACGCCACCCGCATCTTCCGCAGGTCCTTCCCCCGCTCCTTCGCCGTCATCAGGTCCGCGAGGATCTGGCACGGATGGTGGTCGTCCGTCAACCCGTTGATGACCGGGACCGTGGACGCGGAGGCGAGCTCGACCGCGGTCGCGTGGGCGAACGTCCGGATCATCACCGCGTCGACGTACCGCGAAAGGACGCGGGCGGTGTCCCGGATCGGCTCTCCCCGCCCGATCTGCGTGTCCTCCGGCGACATGAACAGCGCGTGCCCTCCCAGCCGCGACATGCCGACTTCGAACGAGACGCGGGTGCGGGTGGACGCCTTCTGGAAGATCATCGCCAGCGACTTCCCCCGGAGCGGCCTGGGGGCGCCCCGCTTCCCCGCTCGCCGCTTCCACGCCTGCCCGGATGCGACGATGGCGAGGAGGTCCCTGTCCGAAAGGTCCAGGATGCGGAGCAGGTCCTTCCTCACCCCTTCCTCCCCCCGGCCGGGAGCACGGAGGCCAGGATGGACAGGGCCCGGTCGATCTCCTCCTCCGCGACCGTGAGCGGCGGCAGGAACCGGAGAACGTTCCCCGCCGCGGCGTTGACGACGAGCCCGGCGTCGAGGCAGGCGGCCGCGATCGGCTTCGTCTCGGCCTCCATCTCCATTCCGACCATCAGCCCCGCCCCGCGAACCTCCCGGACGTCGGTGCGGCCGGCGGCGATATCCGCAAGGCCCGCGACGAGCTTCTCCCCCTTCCGGGCGACGGAGTCGAGGAACCCGGGCGAGGACAGGATCTCCATCACCGCGAGGGAGGCGGCGCAGCAGACCGGGTTCCCGCCGAAGGTGCTCCCGTGGCTCCCCGGTCCGAACGCCGCGGCGACCTCGTCCCGCGCGACGACCGCCCCCAGCGGCAGGCCGTTCGCCAGCCCCTTCGCGAGGGTCGCGACGTCCGGGACGACGCCGGACCGGGAGCACGCGAGGAACGAGCCGGTCCTCCCCATGCCGGTCTGGATCTCGTCGGCGACGAACAGGATCCCCCGGTCGGAGCAGAGGCGCGCGGCTTCCCCGAGGTACCCCGGGGGGAGCATCCGCACGCCGTTCTCCCCCTGGATCGGCTCGATCAGGAGGGCGCAGACGCGGTCGGTCAGCGCGGCCCGAAGCGCCTCGACGTCGCCGAACGGGACCGTGGCGAACCCCGGGAGCATCGGCTCGAATCCGACGTGGAACTTCGGCTGGGCGGTGGCCGACAGCCCGCCGTACGTCCTCCCGTGGAACGACCCCTCGAGCACGACGATTTCGTGGCGGCCCTCCCCGTACCGCTCG
Source organism: Deltaproteobacteria bacterium (assembly GCA_016234845.1). Lineage (NCBI taxonomy): Bacteria > Pseudomonadati > Myxococcota > Myxococcia > Deltaproteobacteria bacterium. The sequence goes on from JACRNP010000090.1 coordinate 22,175, forward strand.
CGCGACCACTTCCGGGCCAGCTTCATCGCCGCCTCGTTCGCCTCGGTCCCGCTGTTGCAGAAGAAGACCTTCCCCCCGGTCGTCGCCGCCGACAGCCTCTCCCCGAGAAGCGCCTGGGACGGCACGTGGAACAGGTTGGAGACGTGGACGAGCATCCCCGCCTGTTCGGCGATGGCGCGCGTCACGGCCGGGTGCGCGTGCCCGAGGAGAGCGACCGCGATCCCGCCGAGAAAATCGAGGTACCGTTTCCCCGCGTCGTCGAACAGCCAGCTCCCCTCCCCGCGGACGAACGTCACCGGGAACCGCGAGTAGTTCCGCATCTGGTACCTCTCCGTCAACGCGATGGCCTCGCCCGCCTTCATTTCCGGGCCGCCCCCGATGCGGAGCGGACGATCTCCGTGCCGACTCCCGCGTCGGTGAAGATCTCGAGCAGCACGCTGTGCGGGACCCTCCCGTCGATCACGTGGACCTTCCGGACCCCCTTCCGCAGGGCGGTCAGGCCGCATTCGACCTTCGGGATCATCCCGCCGGTGATCTCCCCGGACCGGATGGCGGCGACCGCCTCCTTCTCGGTCATCGTGGAGATCCTCTCCCCCTTCGCGTCGAGCACGCCCGCCACGTCGGTGAGGAGGATGAACTTTTCAGCCGCGACGGCCGCGGCGACCTCCGCGGCCGCCGTGTCGCCGTTGATGTTGTACCCCTCGCCCCCCTCTCCGACCCCGATCGGGGCGATGACCGGCACGAATCCGTCGGCCTCGAGGACCTTGAGGATGCCGGGACGGACCGCTTCCACCTCTCCCACCTGCCCGAGGTCGATCGGCTCGCCCGTCGCCCGGCTCTTCGCGGAGATCTTCCGCGCCCGGATCAGTCCGCCGTCCTTCCCGCACAGGCCGACCGCCTTGCCGCCGAACTTGTTGACCAGGGCCACGATCTGCTGGTTCACCGTGCCGCCCAGGACCATCTCCACCACTTCCATGGCCTCGGCGGAGGTCACCCGGAGCCCCTCCTTCCGCTCGGTCGGGATCCCGAGAAGCTCGAGCATCCGGTCGATCTGCGGGCCGCCGCCATGCACGACGACGGGCCGGATGCCCACGTACTGCAGGAGGACGATGTCCTCCGCGAAGGACGCCATCCGCGCCTCGTCCTTCATCGCCGCTCCGCCGTACTTCACCACGACCGTCTTCCCGGTGAACTCGCGGATGTACGGAAGGGCCTCGATCAGCGTCTCCGCCTTCTGGATGTACCCCTTCATCTCCCCCCCGCCCCTACGTCACAGGATGTAGCGGCTCAGGTCGGCGTCCTTCACGATCCCCGCGAGCCGGTCGTCCACGTATCGGCGCGTCACCACGACCTCGCTGCCGGATGCCTCCGGCGCCGAGAACAGCAGTTCGTCGAGAAGGCGCTCCATCATGGTGTGGAGGCGTCTCGCCCCGATGTTCTCGGTGCGGTCGTTCACTTCGCACCCCATCTCCGCGATCCGGTCGACCGCGCCCGGTTCGAACGAGAGCCGGACCCCCTCGGTCGCAAGCAAAGCCTCGTACTGCCGGAGGAGCGCTCCGTGCGGTTCCGTCAAGATCCTCACGAAATCCTCCTTCGTCAAGGAGGAAAGCTCCACCCGGATGGGGAACCGCCCCTGGAGCTCCGGGATCAGGTCGGACGGCTTGTTCACGTGAAACGCCCCGGCGGCGATGAACAGGATGTGGTCGGTCCGGACGACGCCGTACTTCGTGTTCACGCTGGACCCCTCGACGATCGGCAGCAGGTCCCGCTGCACCCCCTGCCGGGAGACGTCCGGCCCCCCGTGGGACTCCCTTCCGGCGATCTTGTCGATCTCGTCGAGGAACACGATGCCGGACTGTTCGGCCCGCTCCACCGCCAGCAGCTTCACCCGGTCCATGTCGACCCGCTTCGCCGCCTCCTCCTGTTCCAGGAAGCGGATGGCCTCCGGGACCTTCAGCCGCTTCCTCCGGGTCCGTTTCGGAAACAGGTTGGACAGCATCTCCTGGAGGTTCCCCTCCATCCCGTCCGGGGCGCCCCCCGCGACGCCCCCGAGTTCGATCACGGGGAGAGACGCCTCCCGGACCTCCACCTCCACCGTCCGGTCCGCGAGCTTCCCCTGGCGAAGCATCGAACGGAACTTCTCCCGGGTCTCCGCCGACCCGTCCGCCGCCGACGGCGAAACGGGATCGGCCGGGCGGGCGGGCACGCGCGGGAGAAGGAGGTCCAGGAGCCGCTCCTCGGCGTCGGCCCTCGCCCGGTCGGCGACCTTCTCCATCTCCTCCGCCCGCACCATCCGGACGGCGATCTCCGCGAGGTCGCGGACGATCGACTCGACGTCGCGCCCCACGTACCCCACCTCGGTGAACTTGGACGCCTCCACCTTGAGGAACGGGGCCTGGGCCAGCTTCGCCAGCCGCCGGGCGATCTCGGTCTTCCCGACCCCCGTCGGGCCGACCATGATGATGTTCTTCGGCGCGATCTCGTCCCGCAGCTCGGGAGCCACCTGCTGCCGCCGCCACCGGTTGCGGAGAGCGATGGCGACCGCGCGCTTGGCGGCCCCCTGGCCGACGATGTGACGGTCGAGTTCCGAGACGATCTCCCGGGGAATCAGGTGCCGTTCCTGTCCGATCCCGGCCGTCTCCCGCGTCACGGCGCGTCGATCTCCTCGGCGACGATGTTCGCGTTCGTGAAGACGCAGATCTCCGAGGCGACCCGGACCGCCTCCCGGGCGATTTCGCCGGCCGAAAGCGTCGTGTGGAGCAGGAGGGCGCGCGCCGCCGCGAGCGCGAACGATCCGCCGGAGCCGATGCCGATCACCCCGTCGTCGGGCTCGACCACGTCCCCGTTCCCGGACAGGAGCATCAGCTCCTTCCCGTCGGTGACCACCATCAGGGCCTCCAGCCGCCGAAGGACGCGGTCCGTCCGCCACTCCTTCGCCAGTTCGACCGCGGCCCGCCGCAGGTTTCCGCGGAACTCCGAGAGCTTCGCCTCGAACCGCTCGAAGAGGGTGAAAGCGTCCGCCGTGCCGCCGGCGAAGCCGGCGACCACCGCACCGTCATGGAGCCGGCGGATCTTCCGGGCCGTCTGCTTCAGAACCGCGTTCCCCATCGTCACCTGCCCGTCCCCGGCCAGGGCGACTTTCCCGCCGCGCGAAACGGCGACGATGGTGGTTCCCTGGAACGGGATCATTCGTCCTTTCCCCCGGAGCGGCGCCGCGACTTCGCGGCCGCAAGCGGATGCGCCTTCCCGTAGGCCCCCGTCAGGTGGCTCACGTCGACCCTCGCGTACCGCTGGGTCGTCGAGAGCGACGAATGGCCCAGCATCTCCTGGATCGCGCGCAGGTCGGCCCCCGACTCGAGCAGGTGCGTCGCGAAGGAGTGCCGCATCCCGTGCGGGGAGAGGCGGCGACCGACATTCCCGTCCGCGATCGCGCGCTCCAGCATCCTCGCCACGCTGCGCGCCGAGATCCCTCCGCCCGATTTCCCGCCGACCTTCCCGCTCCGGTTCAGGAAGAGCGGTTCCTCCGATGCGTCCCGGAAATCGCCGCCGAGAGCGGCCGGTCGCACCGCGAGGTACTCCTTCAATGCGTGGACCGCCTTTGCTCCCACGGGGACCACCCGCGTCTTCCTCCCCTTCCCGGTAACGCGGACCGTCCCGCCCTCGAGGGACACGTCCCGCAACCGGAGGGCGACCAGTTCCCCGACCCGCAGTCCCGAGGAGTAGAGCAGTTCGAGGATCGCGGCGTTCCGCTTCGACGGCGGGTCGTCCGCCGGGAGGGAGGCGAGGAACCCTCCCATCTGGTCCACGGGCAGGAACTCCGGAAGCCGGGCCGGTCGCCGGGGAGCCGACAGCCCCGTCGCGGGATTCGCCCGGATCTCCCCCAGCGAAACCAGGAAGGAGAAGAAGGTCCGGACCGCGGACAACCTGCGGGCGGCCGTGGACGGCTCGCACCCCGCGATGGCTTCGGTGAGGAACCGCCGGACGTCCGCCGGCGTGACCCGGTCCCACCCCCCGGGGTCGGGATCGGAGCCGGTCGACGCAGCGACGTGTTCGCGGAGGGAGCGAACCTCGCGAAGGTAGGCGCGGACGGTTTCCTTCGACGCGTTCCGCTCCGCCTCGAGAGCCTTGCGAAACCTCTGGACCGCCCCCTCACCCACCGTGGCGCTTCCCCCGCACCGGAAAAGAGTTTTTTAACACTTCCGCCGTTCCCGATCAAGGTCCGGAAAGGGGATTCGGGAGGGATCACTCCGCCCGGATTTCCGGGGGTCGCGGCCGGGATACCCGGTTCCTGCCGGTCTCCTTCGCGTGGTACAGGGCCGCGTCCGCGATGCGCACCAGCTCCGAGAAGCTCTCACCGTCCTGCGGGTAGGTGGCGACGCCCCCGCTGACCGTGATCCGGACGGGCTCGGGCACTCCCGGAAGGGCGAACGGAGTCGACTCGAGCGCGGCGCGAAGCCGGTCGGCGTGGAGGAACACCTGCTCGGCGTCGAGGGACGAGACCATCAGCGCGAACTCCTCGCCGCCGTACCGGACCACCGCGTCGGAGCTTCGCGTGGCGTCCCGGAGGAACGAGGCGAGCTGCCGGAGGACCGCGTCCCCCGCGGGGTGGCCGTACCGGTCGTTGATCGACTTGAAGTGGTCGATGTCGAACAGGATGAACGACAGCGGAAGGGCGTAGCTGCGCGCCCGCCGCATCTCGACCACGCACCGCTCGGCGAGGTAGGCGCGGTTGTGGAGGCCGGTCAGCGGGTCGGTCATCGCCCGCTGCTCGAGCGTCTCGATCGCCAGCGCGCTCTGGAACGCGTTCGCGATCAGGTCGGCGAGCATGGACGCGTACCGCCGTTCCTGCTCCAGGTCGACCGTCACGCCCGCCACGACCATGACGGCCACCACGGTGTCCTCGACGACGACGGGGAGGACCGCGTCCGGGACCATTCCGGCGCGCTCCAGCCCCGACAGGTCCGAAAGGCCTCGCAGGGCGGCGTGCTCCTGCCGAAGGACGAGCACCTTGTTCGCCATCGCCAGGGCGAGGATCCCCTCCCCGGGGGAGACGCGAAGCGACTGCTTCCACGCGGGGGGAACCCCGACGCCTTCCGTGAGGACGAGGTTGCCGTCCTTCGCGACCCGGAGGAAGGCGATCTGCGCGGGCTTGAAGAACTCCTTCACCAGGCGGACCGCGAGCCGCGGGAGGGCCGTGTGGGGCTGCCGTTCCCCGAGGCGGCGCACGATCGAAGGGATCAGCACCGCGATCTCCGTTTCGCGCGCCTTTCCCTCCTGGTGGTGCTGGAGCCCGCGTTGGACCTCGCGATTCTCCGCCCGCCGCGCCCGCAGCTCCGCTTCCTTCTTCCGGAGCTCGACGGCCTGGATCGCCCAGCCGACCACGGCCCCCGCCGCGAAGAACACGGCGCAGGCGATCACCGCCGCCATCGCGACCAGCAACCGTTATCCTCCTTCCGCGCGAAACGCCGGGCAGGACCCCGCGAACCTCCGGGCCGCCTCCAGCGCGATTTCCGCCTTGCGCTCCTTCCGGTCCCTCTTCCTCCGCGCCGGCACCTCCGGGAGGAGACCGAAATTCGCGTTCATCGGCTGGGGCTCCCCGCTCCCCGGCGTCGTGATGTGCGCCATCAGGGCGCCGATCATCGTCTCCGGCGGAAAGGGGACCGGTTCCTCTCCGCGCGCGCGCCGCCCGGCGGAAATCGCCGCGACCAGGCCGGAGGCGATCGACTCCACGTACCCCTCGACGCCCGTGATCTGTCCCGCGAAGAACAGCCCGCGACGATGCCGCGATTCCATCCAGGGATGGAGGTGGCGACGGGCGTCGAGAAAACCGTTGCGGTGGACCGAACCGTGCCGCAGGAAGGTCGCGCCGGACAACCCCGGGATCATCGAGAAGACCCGCTCCTGCTCGGGGTACGCGAGCCGCGTCTGGAACCCGACGAGATTATACATCGTGCCCGCCGCGTTCTCCTTGCGAAGCTGGACGACCGCGTGCGGGATCCTCCCCGTCCGGGGGTCGGGGAGGCCGACCGGCCGCAACGGACCGTAGAGGAGGGTTTCCGGTCCGCGACGCGCCATCTCCTCCACCGGCATGCACCCTTCGAAGAATTTCGGGTCCTCGAACTCCCGCAGGGGGACCGTCCGCGCCGAGAGGAGGGCCCGGAGGAACGCGTCGTACTGTCCGCGGTCCATCGGGAGATTCAGATAATCGCCCGTCCCCGCGCCGTATCGGTCCGCCACGTAGGACGCGCTTCGATCGATCGACTCCGCGTCCACGATCGGCGAGATCGCGTCGTAAAAATGGAATCCCCCGTCTCCCAGGTGGGCGCGGATCGCCTCCGCGATGGATCCGGACGCGAGGGGGCCGCACGCCAGGACGACCAGGGGGTCCCCCGGGATCTCCGTCGCCTCCCGCTCCCGGACGACGATCGCGCGCCGCGAGCGGACCGCGGCGGTGACGTTCCGCGCGAACAGCTCGCGGTCCACCGCGAGCGCCTTGCCGGCGGGGACCCTCGCCGGATCCGCCAGCGTCATCAGGCGCGAGCCGAGGATGCGGAGCTCCTCCTTGAGGAGCCCCTTGCCCGACGACCGCTCCTCGGACCCCAGGGAGTTGCTGCAGACCAGCTCCCCGAACCACCCGGTCCGGTGCGCTTCCGTGCCGCGCGACGGGCGCATCTCGATGAGCGTGACCGGGATCCCGGCGTCCGCGAGGAGAAGCGCCGCCTCCGATCCGGCGAGGCCGGCCCCCACGACCGTCACGGCGGCGTCAGGCACCGCGGCCCCCCTCCCGCAGCGAGGGGAGGAAGACGGAAAAGGTGCTTCCGCCGCCCGGCGTGGATCGCACCTCGATGAACCCCTTGTGGAAGTGCACGATCCGCTGCGAGATGGAAAGTCCGAGCCCCGTGCCGCCCTCCTTGGTCGTGAAGAAGGGGTTGAAGATCCTGTCCAGGTTCCTCGGTTCGATCCCCTCGCCGGAATCGGAGACCGTCGCGGCGACGTACCGGACTCCGTGGCGGATCTGCTCGAACACGTCCACCCGGATGCGGCCCCCCGCCGGCGTCGCCTGGACGGCGTTCCGCACCAGGTTCCACGCCACCTGCGTGAGCTGCTCCGCGTCCCCTTCCACCGGGAGCTCGCCCGCGCCCAGGAATTCGACCGTCACGCCCTTCCCGCGCCCCTCCCCCGCGCGGACCGCCTCCACCACGTCCTTCATCAGCGTCCCCAGGTCGACCGGGCCGGTGTTTCGGAGCGAGTGACCCGTGTAGGCGAGGAAATCGGAGATCAGCCCGTTCAGCCGCTTCGTCTCCCGCTCGATGATCTCCAGGAGCGTGGCCGCTTCCCCGGGCACCTCGGGAGAATCCCGGAGGAGCTGGGAAGAGCCCGCGATGGAGGCGAGCGGGTTGCGGATCTCGTGGGCGAGCCCCGCGGCGAGCTCCCCGACGCCCGCCAGCCGGTCCGCGATCCGCACGCGCTCCTCCATCTGCTTGATGGGGGTCAGGTCCTGGAAGATGACCACGCGGCCGATCGTGCGGCCTTCGGCGTCCTTCATCGGGGAGGAGGAGAAACCTAGGTAGATCTCCGAGCCGTCGGATCGCCGGAACCGCGTCTCGGGACGGGGCGCCGGGGAATCCTCCTTCCCCTCGCCCCCGTCGATCCCGGAGAAGATCCGGTTCAACGGGGTTCCGGTGGCCTCCTCCCGGGTCACGCCCAGGATCGAACAGGCCGCGTCGTTCAGCAGGCTCACCATCCCCCCGGTATCGGTCGTCAGGATCCCGGAGGGGATGTTGTCGATCACGTTCTTGTGGAACGTCTCGAGCTTCAGGATGACCTCGTCCCGGTCCTGGACGCGCTGCTTTCCCCTCCGGATGTCCTCGCCGAGAAGTCCGGAGAGAACGCCGGTGAGGAGGAACCCGGTCGAGTGGGTCACCCCGGAACGGACGACCTGCGACAGGACGATCGACGCTTCCTCCGTCCCCGGGGGAACGACGATCCCGCGGAACTGGAGGTACACGAGGAGGGAGAACGCGGACGACGAGAGGACCGCCCACGCCACGGCCCCCCGCATGTACCGTTCGAGGCTGCCGAGGAGGATGACCACCACGTACATGAAGGAGAAGATGCTGTCGTACCCGCCGGTCGCGAAGACGAGAATCGAGATGAACGCGACGTCCGCCAGCGCCTGGGCGTAGATGAACGGTTCGGGGAGATCGGTGCCTCCCCAGACGGCGTATCGGATGAGGAGCCAGCCGTAGGACAGCAGCACGGCGAGATACAGGAACTGGAACCCCCCCGTGAAGAGGAGGTCCGGGGAGCGGAACTGCACCGACACCACGGACGAAAGGAGCGCGAAGCTGATCCCGGATCGGACCAGGAGGAAATTCCGCCCTCCCGGCCCCCGACCCACGCGTCCCTCTCCGGGGACACGGGGCAACGGCTGCCGCCTATCCGATGGTCCCGGCCAGCTTGAAGACCGGCAGGTACATCGCGATGACGAGTCCGCCGATGACCACCCCGAGGAAGACCATCAGCATCGGTTCGAGCAGCGAGGTGAGCGCCTCCACCGCGGAGTCGACCTCTTCGTCGTAGAAATCGGCGATCTTGTTCAGCATCGCGTCGAGCGCGCCGGTCGCCTCTCCCACCGCGACCATCTGGGTGACCATCGGCGGGAAGACGTTGCTCTCGGCCAGCGGCTCCGCGATGGTCTTCCCCTCGCTGATGCTGCCCCGCGCCTTGAAGATCGCGTCCTCGATGATCTTGTTCCCCGCGGTCTTCGCGACGATGTCCATGCTCTCCAGGATGGGCACGCCGCTGCTCACCATCGTCCCCAAAGTCCTCGAGAAGCGGGCCACCGCGATCCGCTGCAGCAGGGAGCCGACGACGGGAAGCCGCAGCAGGAGGCGGTCGACGTTCCGGCGGCCGGACTCCTGCCGCACGTACCACTTGAAGGCCGCGCCGATCAGGAACACCACCGCGATGAAGACGAAGAAATATTTCCGGGTGATGTCGCTCAGCCGGAGCACGATCTGGGTGGGCGCCGGGAGCGCCTGGCCGAAATCGGCGAACATCTTCGCGAAGATCGGGATGACGTAGAGGAGCAGGACCACGGTGACGACGACGGCCACGGCGACGATCGTGGACGGGTACACCATCGCCCCCTTGATCTTCTTGGCGAGCTTCATCGCCTTCTCGATGTGCTCCGCGAGGCGGGAGAGGATCGTGTCGAGGATGCCGCCCACCTCCCCGGCGGCGACCAGGTTGACGAAGAGGGCGTCGAACACCTTCGGGTGTTTCCCCAGCGCGTCGGCGAACGTGGAGCCGCTCTCCACGTCCTCCTTGACCCGCACGATCACCTTCTTGAAGGACGGATTCTCCTGCTGCGCGCCCAGGATGTCCAGGCATTGGACCAGCGGGAGCCCCGCGTCGATCATCGTGGCGAACTGCCGGGTGAAGATGGCCAGCTCCTTCTGCGAGATCTTCTTCTCCCCCTTCCACGGAAGGGAGATCGCCAGCCCTTCGCCCTTCTTGCGGATCTTGATCGGGGCGATCTGGTCCCGGCGAAGCTGCGCGAGGACGAACGCCTCGTTGGGAGCTTCGATCTCCCCGGTCACCGTTCCGCCGCCGCGGTTCCTTCCTTCCCACGTGAATCGAGCCATCATCTCCTCCGTCGCGTTGAAGAAACGGTTCTACGCCCTGCGCCCGGCCCCGGGAGGGGCGCTCTGCGCGGTGGTCAGCAGGTTGCGGAATTCGTCCGGATCGTTGCTGCGTCCGACCGCGTCGTCGAGCGTGATCTCCCGACGCATGTAGCAGCCCAGCAGGGACTGGTTCATGGTCTGCATCCCGAACTTCGTCTGTCCCACCTGCATCTGGGAGTAGATCTGGTGGACCTTCTCCTCCCGGATGAGGTTCCGGATGGCCGGGTTGGGGATCATCACCTCCAGCGCCAGCACCCGCCCCGATCCGTTCGCCCGCGGGATGAGGATCTGGGAGATGACCCCTTCCAGGACGAACGAGAGCTGCGCGCGGACCTGCGGCTGCTGGTACGGCGGAAACACGTCGAGGATCCGGTTGATCGTCTGGACGCACGAGTTGGTGTGGAGCGTGGCGAACACGAGGTGCCCGGTCTCCGCCACGGTGAGCGCCGCCTCGATCGTCTCCAGGTCCCGCATCTCGCCGATCAGCACGACGTCGGGATCCTGCCGGAGGATGTACTTCAGCGCCTTCTTGAAGGTCTGCGTGTCCGCGTTGACCTCCCGCTGGTTCACGAGGCACTTCTTGTGCGGGTGGAGGTATTCGATCGGGTCCTCGATCGTGATGATGTGCTCCTGCCGCTCGTTGTTGATCTTGTCGAGCATCGCGGCGAGGGTCGTGGATTTCCCCGACCCGGTCGGCCCGGTGATCAGCACCAGCCCGCGCGGCTTCTTGCAGAGGTCCTTCATCACGGCCGGCAGCCCCAGTTCCTCGAACGGACGGACCCGGAACGGGATCGTCCGGAACGCCCCGGCGCACGCGCCGCGCTGCATGTACACGTTGGCGCGGAACCGCGACAGCCCCTTCACGCCGAACGACAGGTCGAGCTCCCAATCCTCCTCGAACCGCTGCTTCTGCGCCTCGGTGAGGATGCTGTAGCACAGCCGCTTGGTGTCCTGCGGCATCAGCGGCTCGAAGGGCAGCGGGATGAGGCGGCCGTCGACCCGGATCGTCGGGGCGATCCCGGTGGTCAGGTGGAGATCGGACGCCCCCTTCTCGTACATCAACCCGAGAAGCTCCTGCATCGTTACCATCCGCGGTGCTCCTTTCCCTGCAGGATCAATCCGGGGCGGTCACCCGGAGCACTTCCTCCAGGGTGGTCACGCCCTCCTCCAGTTTCGACAATCCCGACTGGCGCAGGGTCTTCATCCCCACGCGCACCGCCTCCCGCTTGATGTCCAGGGCCGATCCGCCCCGCAGGATCAGGTCCTTCAGCTCTTCCTTGATCGGCATGACCTCGTAGAGGGCGACCCGGCCCCGGAACCCGGTCCCGTTGCATTCGTCGCACCCCTTCCCCTTCCCCGGGCGCGAATGCCGGATCCGATCCGGATTCATCCCGGCGTCGATCAGCGCCTTGGGGGGAATCTTGAGGTCCTCGCGGCACTTCGCGCAGACCCGCCGGGCGAGCCGCTGCGCGACGATGAGGTTCAGCGACGAGGACACGAGGAACGGCTCGATCCCCATGTTGAGCAGCCGGGTCACCGTGCTCGGGGCGTCGTTCGTGTGGAGCGTGGAGAGCACGAGGTGGCCGGTCAAGGCCGCCTTCACGGCGATCTCCGCGGTCTCGTAGTCGCGGATCTCGCCCACCATGATGATGTCCGGGTCCTGCCGCAGGAAGGAGCGCAGCGCCGCCGCGAACGTGAGGCCGATCTCCTCCTTCATCTGGACCTGGTTGATCCCGGCGAAGTTGTACTCCACCGGGTCCTCCGCGGTCGAGATGTTGTCGGTGGTCTTGTTCAGGTCCGAAAGGGCCGAGTAGAGCGTCGTGGTCTTCCCCGATCCCGTGGGGCCGGTGACCAGGATCATCCCGTACGGGCGGTGGATCGATTCCATGAACTCGCCCAGCGCGGCCGCCTCGAATCCCAGCCTCGTCATGTCGAGCTGCAGGTTCGCCTTGTCGAGGAGCCGCAGGACGATCTTCTCCCCGTAGATGGTCGGGAGAACCGATACGCGGAAGTCCATCTCCCGCCCCTTGCCGACCTTCATCTTGATGCGCCCGTCCTGGGGGAGGCGGCGTTCCGCGATGTCGAGGGACGACATGATCTTGAGCCGCGAGGAAAGGGCGTTCCGGAGGCGGAGCGGGGGCCGCATCACCTCGTACAGGACCCCGTCGATCCGGTACCGGACCCGGAACTCCTTCTCGTACGGCTCGATGTGGATGTCGGACGCCCTCCGCTTGATCGCCTCGGTGAGGAGGTAGTTCGCCAGCTTCACGACCGGCGCGTCGTCGACGCCCCGCTCGAGGTCCGCGGTGTCGACCTCTTCCTCGCGGATGACCTCGAGATCCTCGTCGAGCTCCGAGATGATGTCCTTGAACTCCATCGAACGGTCGAAGAACTTGTTGATGGCCGCGGTGATGTCCCGCTCCGACGCCAGCACGAGCTCGACCGAATATCCCGTCTTGAAGCCGATCCCGTCGATGATCGCCATGTTCGACGGGTCCGCCACGGCGACGATCATCTTCGCCCCGACGCGGTTGATGGGGAGCGCGAGGTGCTTCTGGACCATCTCCTCGGGAAGCAGCCGGACGACATCGGGATTCACCTCGTACTTGGCGAGATCCACGACGGGCAGGTTGAACTGGCGCCCGAGAAACGCCAGGAGCTCCTCCTCCTTGATGTACCCGCCCTTGATCAGAACGGCGCCGATGCGCTCCCGGGTCTTCTCCTGGGTCTCGAGAGCGCTGCGCAGCTGTTCGGCGGTGATGAGATTCCCTTTGAGGAGCATCTCGCCGATTTTCGTGGCAAGCACCGACACGGTTCCGTTTACTCCTTGGGGACCTGTATCTCGCTAGAATGTATCATATTTTCATCGCTCTCCTCGCCAACGCCAGGAACCACCCGCCGGGAATCCGCCTCCCGGTCCAAAGGGTGAAGCTTCGGGCCGCCTGGTGCGCCAGCATCGGCAGTCCGTCGACCGTCGGAACACCGCGGGCGCGGAGCCGCCGCACGAGGGCGGTCCCGCCCGTGCGGTAAACTATATCGGCAAAGCGGGACGATTTCTCTACCCCTTTTATCGGGAAATTTTCCCACTCTTCCCGCAGCCCCAGGGAGGTGCACTGGACGATGAGATCCGCGCCGCGGAACGCCCCGGCGAGGGTCGTCGTCGCCAGGTCCCCCGTGGAGAAAACGACGGACGGCAGCCGGGGCGACAGCGCCCGGGCGACCTCCTCCGCGCGACGGGGAGTCCGGTTGAGGAGAAGGATCCGGCGCGCCCCCGCCTTTCCCAGCGCGAAGGCGATCCCTCTCGCGGCGCCGCCCGCCCCCAACAGCACGACCCCGGGAAAACGCCTCCCCCACCCGCGTCCCTCCAGGGCGTCGACGAACCCGTCGCCGTCGGTGTTTTCCGCGTGGATCCTCCCGCCTCGCGCGACCAGCACGTTGGCAGCGCCGCACGCGATCACCGCGTCGGACCGGGTGTCGGAGAGCGCGGCGGCCTCCTCCTTGTACGGAATGGTGACGTTCCCGCCGAGGAAGTTCGCCTCCCGGACGAGGCGAAGAAAATCCGGAAGGCGGCCCGGGGGAAGGTCGACGGGGAAGTAGAACAGCGGAAGGCCGAGCCGCGCGGCGATCCCGTTGTGCATCGCGGGGCTCAGCGAATGGGAAACCGGGTGACCGACGACGAACAGGAGGGAGGGTCCCGTCTTCCCCCGCGCTCCGGGAGGGGGGGGGCTCAATCCTGGAGCTCGAGGTTCCAATACGTGAAGTCGACGACGTTCAGGAACGGAACCCACTCCTTGTGGATCGGAGGCCGGAGGGAGAAGGCGTACTCCGGCGACCACCGGGGAGCGCCGGGCGCGGAGACCAGGCGCATACCGACCTGCTCGGGGCGGTTTCCCCCCTTGCGCTTGTTGCACGGGACGCAGCTGCAGACGATGTTCTCCCAGCTGGTCTTGCCGCCCTGGGACCTCGGGACCACGTGGTCGAGGTTGAGGTCGCTGACGGAGAACGAGCGGCCGCAATACTGGCAGACGCTGCGGTCCCGGACGAAGATGTTCCTGCGGCTGAACCGGACGTTCCTGCGGGGAACCCGGTCGTACGCGACCAGGACCAGGACCCGCGGGATGCGGACGGCGCTGCCCACCAGTCCGACCGCCTCTTCCCCCGTCGCGGTAGACAATGCGCTCCAGGAGGGATAGTCGAACGTCTCGTACTGGTCGTTGATCGCCCGGGCGAGACCCGAATAGAGCAGGCAGAACGCCCTCCGGACGCTCGTCACGTGGACCGGGAAAAACGCCCGGTTGAGGACGAGGACGCTGGAGTTCAGCATCGGGGGGCTTCGCCGCACATGGTGGCTCCTACTGTACCGACCGCGCGAAAGACGGTCAATCGTTCTTCTCCGCGGCGAGGATGGCCGCCGCAAGCGCGGGCACCTCGTCGTCCCGGACGGTCCGCAGGTCCAGGAGCAGCTGCCCGCCGCCCACCCGCGCGACCACCGGCGGGTCTCCGCCGAGGAGCCGCCGGAACAGCTTCCCCTCGGGGATGCCCGGGTGGGAGACCGCCACGCACGTGGTCGGGACGAACACGTCCGGAAGCGCTCCGCCCCCGGGAGAGGTCCCGCCCGGCGCGAGGGAGAGGGTGAGCGCGGAACCGCCCGCGCGGCGGACGCGGCGGACGAGTCGGACCGCGCGCGCGCGCACCCGGGCGGGAGGCTCGAGGAGCATTCGGAGCACGGGTATCCCCGACACCGCCCTCCGGTCGTCGGCGTACAGGCGAAGAACCGCCGCCAGCGCCGCGAGGCGCAACTTGTCGATGCGCAGCGCGCGGGAGAGGGGGTGCCGCTTGAGCGGAGCGACGAGATCCTCGCTCCCGAGGATGATCCCCGCCTGGGGCCCGCCGAGAAGCTTGTCCCCGCTCGCCGTGACGATCCCGGGGCCCGCGGAGAGGGCCTGCCGCAGCGAAAACGCCCCCGGGATGCCGAGCGCGGCCAGGTCCAGCAGCGCCCCGGCCCCCTGGTCCTCCAGGACGGGGATCCCGGCCCTCGCGCCGATCGACGCGAGGTCGGCGGCGGATACCTCCTCCGTGAATCCGGTGACCGCAAAGTTCGACCGGTGGACCTTCAGCAGCAGGGCCGTCTGCCCGGTGATCGCGTTCTCGTAATCCCGGGCGCGGGTCCGGTTGGTCGTCCCGACCTCCACCATGCGCGCGCCGCTCTCCGCCATGATCTCGGGGACGCGGAACGAGCCGCCGATCTCGACCAGCTCGCCGCGGCTTACGATCACCTCGCGTCCCCGCGCGATGCCCGACAGGCACAGGAGGACGGCGGCGGCGTTGTTGTTCACCACGTGGGCGCACTCCGCGCCGGTGAGGGCGCGGATCATCCCCTCCACGTGGGAGAGGCGCGAGGAGCGCTCCCCCGCGTCCAGGTCGTACTCCAGGTTGGTGTATCCGCGGGACGTTTCGAGGACGGCGTCGAGCGCTTCCTTCGGAAGCGGCGCCCGGCCGAGGTTGGTGTGAACGACAACCCCGGCCGCGTTGATCACCCTGCGCATCGAGAGGGATTCACCGGCCGCGATCTCCGCCGGGAGCCGGGCGAGGATCCGCTCGACCCACATATCCCGGGATGGGGCCTCACCGGAGCCGGCCGAGGAGCGGAGTTCGCCGAGGACCCTTCGGAGGGAGTCGACCACCACGGCGCGGGGGTGGACCCGGAGGAGGGCGCGGACCGGGTCGCGTCCCAGAAGCGACGCGATCGACGGAAGGTTCCGCAGTCCCTGGTCGTCCGGCATGAGGACGCGAAGGTCAGCCCTTCGCCAGCTCCCGGAGAAGGATCGTCTTGCCGTAGAGGGCGTTCTTCTGGACGAGCTCCTCCGCGAGGGATGCATCCCGCTTGCGGAACGCCTCGATGATCTCCTGGTGCTGCCGGATCGACCCCTCGATCCTGCCCGGCATGGCGAGGATCAGGCGGAACCGCTGGAACTGCATCACCATGTTCTGGACGATCGCGTGGAGCTTGTCGTTCCCGCAGGCCCGCAGGAAGATGTCGTGGAACTCGTTGTGGAGATCGAGCACGCGCCGCAGGTCCTTCTTCGCGGAAGCCGCCTCGAGCTGCCGGTTCACGGTCGCCATCTTCGTCAGGTCGTTCTCCGTCAGCGTCTTCGCCGCCAGCTTCGCCGCGTACCCCTCGAGCACCATCTTCAGGTCGTAGAAGTTGGAAACGTCCTGGGCGGAGAGGGAGGCGACGATCGCCCCCTTTCGCGGGATGACCGAGATGAACCCTTCCGACTCGAGCTGCCGGAACGCCTCCCGGATCGGGGTGCGGCTGATGCCGAACTTGTCCGCGAGCTCCGGCTCGGCGATGCGGGCCCCCGGCCTGAGCTGCCCGTTGACGATGGCGCCCCGGATCGAGGAGACGATCCGCTCGCGAAGGGTCATGTGGTTGTCGATTCGGATTTTGAGCTTTTGCAATGGGATACCCCTGCGGACCGGAAAATGAACGCCGTTCTATGTATACAGTATACAAATCGAATGTCAAGTACCTAATTTCCGGGCGTATTCCGGCCCGGAGGCGCGCCGCCCCCCGCGGATTTCCCGGTGGAACCTCCGCCTTGCCCGACGCCGCGGGATGCGGTACGGTCTACCGTCCAGACCATTCCCCCGCCGGAGGCGCCGCGATGAACCGGGTCGTCCACTCCACCGTCCCCTACCCCATGCTCTCGGAGGAAGGGACGCTCGCCGCCCTGGTCGAGGCGGGCGTCGGTCCCGAGATCTACTTCTCCGGGGCGACCCTCGACCGGCTGACCCCCGGCGAAGCCGAGCGGTCCGCGGAGGCGCTCCGCGCCGCCGGGATCCGCACCCTTTCCTTCCACGCCCCGTTCCGCGACGTGTGGCCGGGGGCCCAGGACGAGGAAGCCCGCCGGCTCTCCGTGCGGCGCATGCGCCAGGCGATCGCGCTGGCCCCCGTCTACCGGCCCGAGGGGATCGTCGTGCACGGAGGGTATTTCGGCTGGCTGTTCGACTTCCACGCCGAGGAGTGGCTCGCATCCGCCGCGCGTTCGTTCGGCGAGCTCGCGGAGGCGGCGGAGAAGGCCGGGACGGAGCTGTTCGTGGAAAACGTCTTCGACGAGATCCCCGACCACCTCCTGCGCCTCCGGGAGGCGGTGGGTTCCCCGCGCCTCCACTTCTGCTTCGACCCCGGACACGCGAATCTCTTCTCCAGGCTGCCCGTGCACCAGTGGGCGAAGGCGTTCGGGAAGGAGATCCGGCTGATGCACGTCCACGACAACCGGGGCCGCCGGGACGACCACCTCCCCGTGGGAGAGGGAACGATCAATTTCCGCGGGGTGCTGCTGGCGGTGGGCGATGCGGGAGCCCGTCCGATCCTCACCCTCGAACCGCACCGGAAGGAGCATTTCCCGCGGGGAGTGGCGGGACTCCGGGAGATCCTTTCGACCCTCCCCTGAGCCGTCAGGCGCCGGACAGGTATTCGAGCGCCTCCTTCTCCGTGTCGAACGAGCGGACGTATTTCGAGAGGCCGGTCACCTGGAACAGGTCCCGGTTGATCCGGCTCACCTCGCAGAACGCCATCCGCCCATCCCCCTCCATCACCTTCTCGACGATCCCGATGATGAACGAGATGCCGATGCTGTTGACCAGGCGGGTCTCCCCGAAATGGAGGAGGAGGCGCCGCCCTCCCCCGCCGATCCGGGAGCGCACGACCCTCTCCACCTCTTCCCCGAGCAGGCTGTTCAGATACCCGCCCACGTACACCACCATGGTTTCCCCGTCCATCCGGGTGCGGATCTTCGCGTGCGGCGACATCATCCCTCGCCGGGGGCCGCAGGCCCCCCGTCTCCCCGGGCGGGGCTCCCCGTCTCCCCGGGACCTCCGTCCAGATACTTGACCATCCGGACGACCGTGCCGTCCGGCCCCGTGGCGATCTCCACGTCGTCCACCAGCTCCCGGATCAACCGCAATCCCCACCCGCGGTTCTTCTTCGACTCCTCCGGCGTCTTCCCCCCCCGGAACCCCTTCCCGTCGTCCTGGACGAACAGCTCGATCTTCTCCGGGGAGAGCAGGTAGCGCAGGCGGACCTTTCCCGTCGCGGAGGCGCTGTGCTCGAACGCGTTGATGCACGCCTCGATGATCGCCATCTTGATCCGGTCGACCGTGTCCGGGTCGACGGACGCGAACGCGGCGACCTCCTCGGCGACCCGTGCCGCGACCACCTCGGAATCGGCCTTCATCGGCAGGACCAGTTCGTACTCCAGCGTCCGGTCGGCGCGGGGCGCGGCCGGGCCGGACGGCTTCGCGCCCTCCGGCTCCCGCTCCATCTCCTCGAGCCCGAACAGGTTGAGGAAGAGCCGAAGCTGCGTCGGGTGCGACAGGTGCACTCCGTACCGGGAGGCGAGGTCCACCGCCGCGGGGTCCGCCGCCTCGTGAAGCACCATCCACTTCCGGAGCCGGTCGGCGGGCAGCCCTTTCTCCAGCGCTAGGAGACGGCAACGGTTCTCGAAGTGCTCCACGGAACGCGCCGCCAACGTCTTTTCCGGAACCACGTCGACCGCCCAGATGACCAGGTTCTCTTCCGAAAATTCCTCCTCGAGGAAGCCGTACGCCACCAGGTCGAAGTCGAATCGCGGCCCTCCGCGGACGGCCCGGTAGCCGGTGGACACGGAGGACACCTTCGGAAGGCGGATCTTCACCGGCTCCCGCTCCATCCCGATCACGACCTCGAGGAGCCCCTTCCCGCCGAACTTCTCCCGGAACCGCCCGTACTCGAGCAGGAGAAGCGGCACTTCCCGCAGGTCCCACTTCCGCATCATCTCCTTCACCGCGGCGACGCGGCGCGCGTGTTCCGCGCCCTGCCCCGCCTCGGGGGAGGCGTGGGACAGCCGCGCCTGCACGATGGAGGCGGCGACCTGCGATCCGCCCTTTCCGAGCACCCCGCGTTCGAACGCCCAGAACAGGAAGTCGGACAGGACCGGGTCGCCGGTGAAGGTCAGCTGCTCGAGGTCGGACTTCATCAGCCCCTTGAATTCGAGCGCCGCGAGAACCGCCTCCCCCTCCTCCTGGGATGTCCCCATCAGCGACAGCGCCCCCTCCACGGTGTCCAGCGGGAACCGGTCGCACAGGACGCGCTTCAGGAACCGGATCGCGCGCCCCCGCCGGCCGCGTTCCGGGAACGTGTTCTCGAAGAACTCCCTCCAGTACCGGTTCAGCTTCCCCTCCGTGACGGAGAGCGCGTAGAGATTCTCGAGGGAGATCGTGTCCTCCACCTTCACGTTCCGGAAGAAGATCTCCTCGACCAGCATCCGCTGGTACACCGGGATCCCCCCGAGGCGCTCGGAGGCGCGCGGCAGGAGCGACGGCGCCATGACGATCCGGCGGCGGTCGCAGAGCCGCTCCCAGAGCCGCACGGACGGCTCCCTGGAGAGCCCCCCGATCTCGAGCATCTGGAAGGTCCCGAAGAGACCCTCCCGCTTGAGGGACGCTGTGACCCTCCCCGGGGAGGAGCCGGAGAGGAACATGGGGTAGTGCCCCGACTTGATGAAGGGGCGGAGGATGGAAAGCATCGTCCCGTCGGGGATCCCCTGCATTTTCCCCGTATACTGGAAGTCGTCGAAGAGGAAGACCGGATAGAAGACCTCCCCCGCCGCCGCGAACGGGAACGACATGGCGTTCACGAGCGCCGACAGCCCGTCGCCGGACGAGGTGTACCGGGAGTGCGCGGACAGGGTATCCCTGCAGCCGCCGAAACCGTGGGCGGCCAGGCGGTCGCACATCGCTTCCGGGTCGAACACCGGCGGCTGCGGGTCCCCGAGGAACCGGAGGAGCTGCCAGAGGAACTCCTGCAGGAAGTGCTGGGACAGCGCCAGTGGATGGGAGAGGATCTGGCTGAAGGAGAAGTAGAAGGGGAACGGCCTCGGCGGCTCGCCGTCCACCGGTCCCGACCGGAGCCCCTGCGCCACCTTGAGCAGCAGCGACGTCTTTCCGATGTTGGGAGGGCCGTAGATCATGAAGGAGGAACCGATGCCGCGCCCCCCCTCGGCCGCCGCCCGCGTCAGGGCGGCCATCTCCTCCTCCCGGCCGAAGAAATCCTCTTCACGGAAGGACGCCTCCGCCCCCATGGTGCCGAAAAGACGCAATTCCCCTGTACCCCCGAACCGGTGGTCCCGGCGCCTCGGGATAATGTAGCGTGAAACCGTTGCGTTTACAAAAATTTCATGGGATTTTCGAGCCCATGCGCGAGATCCCCCCGTCGATCCGGAAACCGTCGAGGTACAGCGGAAGCGAGATCCGCCGCGGGGGTATCGCGTGGGACGCCGCCGCCGTCCGCGTGCTCCTCGCCTTTCCCGACGCGTACGAGATCGGGATGTCCCACCTGGGGATCCTCCTCCTCCACGAGATTCTTTCGGCCCGTCCCGCCACGCTCTGCGAGAGGGTGTTCGCCCCGTGGAGCGACTACGAGGAGCACCTCCGGTCGACCGGCACCCCTCTCCCTTCGCTGGAATCGGGCCGGTCCGCCGCCTCGTTCGACATGATCGGCTTCTCCCTCTGCTACGAACTGACGTACACCAACGTGCTCGCGATGCTGGACCTGTCGGGGATCCCCCTGATGGCGAAGGACCGTCGGGAGGAGGACCCGCTGATCCTGGCGGGAGGGGTGTGCACGATGAATCCCGCGCCCGTGGCGCCCTTCTTCGATGCGATGCTCGTGGGGGACGGGGAGGAGGCGGTGCTGGAGATCGCCGCCCTCGTCCAGCGGAGGAAGGAGCGGGGGGGGACGCGCGCGGATCTGATCGCGTCGGTCTCCGCCGTCGCAGGGGTCTACGTCCCGGGGGTCTCGACGGCGGTCTCCCGGCGCGTCCTCCCGGACCTCGCCCTGTCCCCGCTACTCCCGGCGCCGATCCTGCCGTCGATGCGGGTGGTCCACGACCGGCTGAGCGTCGAGATCTCCCGGGGGTGCACCCGCGGATGCCGGTTCTGCCAGGCGGGGTACGTGTACCGGCCGCTCCGCGAGCGGGACCCGCTGGTCGTCCTGCGGTACCTCCAGGAGGAGGCGCCGAAGACCGGGTACGACGAGGTGGGGCTCCTGTCGCTCTCCGCCGCGGACTACAGCTGCATCGACCGGCTCATCACGGAGGCGATGGCCGCCCTCGAACCGGACCACGTCTCCGTCTCCCTGCCGTCGCTGCGCCTGGACGCGCTCGAGGAGAACACGGTCCGGCAGATCCGGAAGGTGCGCAAGTCCGGGTTCACGCTGGCCCCCGAGGCGGGGACGGAGCGGCTCCGCCGGTCGGTCAACAAGGAGATCCGCGACGACGACGTCCTGAAGACGGCGGAGTGGATCTTCGGAAACGGGTGGCGGACCCTCAAATTGTATTTCATGGTCGGTCTCCCGGGAGAGACGGCCGAGGACGTGCGCGCCATCGCGCGGCTGGCGAAGGCGGTCGCGTCGGTGGCGCGCCGCCACGGGAAGCGGAACACGGTGACGGTCAGCGTCTCCGCCTTCGTCCCCAAGCCGCACACGCCGTTCCAGTGGGAGCGCCAGATCGGGAGGGAGGAGGTGGAGGAACGGATCCGCGTCGTGCGGGACGCGGCCGGCCGGGACCGGAACGTCGAGGTGAAGTTCCACGGTCCGCAGGTATCCGAGCTCGAAGGCGTCTTCTCCCGGGGGGACGGACGCCTCCCGGCGGTCGTCCTCGGGGCGTACCGCAACGGGGCGCGGTTCGACGCGTGGACGGAATCGTTCCGTCCCGACGCGTGGAAGGACGCTTTCGCGGCGGCCGGCGTCGACCCGCTCGAGTACCTGGCGGAGCGCGATCCGGACTCCCCCCTTCCTTGGGCGTTCGTGGACGCGGGCATCGAACGTTCGTTCCTCCTCGCCGAGCGGGAGAAGGCGCGCGCGGGAGAGACGACCCCGGACTGCCGCGCGGCCGGCTGCACCTCCTGCGGCGCTTGTCCGCCGGGGCTCTCGAACATCACGTACGCCGGCCGGATGCCGGCGGCCGGCGGCCGGAAGGACGTGGAGCCGGCGGTACCGAAGGTTTCGGCGGCCGATCCCGCGCGGCGCCAGATCGTCCGGATCCGGTACGCGAAGGAGGGACCCGCGAAATATTTGAGCGGCCTGGAGATCCAGTCCCTCTGGGGGCGATCGTTCCGCCGCGCCGGCCTGCCGCTTTCGTACAGCCAGGGGTTCAACCCGGCGCCGAGGCTGTCGCTCTCCCCCGCCCTCGCGGTCGGGACGGAGAGCGCCTGTGAATTCCTGGAGGCGGAGTTCTCGCTCCCCGTCGTCGCGACGGATCTCCTGTCCGCCCTCCCTCCGCACCTGCCGGCGGGCGTCCGGCTTCTCGACGCGAAGACCGTGCCCCCGGGATCGCCCCGCCTTTCGGACTTCGACCTCTCCTCCACGTACGTCATCCGGCCGCTCCCGCCGGACGATCTCCCGGCCGAAGCCGGCAAGGAATCCGCGGCGCGGCGGTTCGCCGACTTCCTGGCGTCGGATCGGCACCCGATGACCCTGGTCCGCGAAGCCCAGGTGCAGGTGTCGGAGGTGGACCTCCGCCCGCTGGTCACGGATTTCGGGGTGAACGCGGAGGGGATCTTCATTACAATCATTCAGGGCACGGGGAAGGGGGTGCGGCCGGTCGAGGCCGCCGCGTCGCTGCTCGGCGCGCCCCTCCCGGCGGACCGGTTCATCCCGAGGAAGGTGTCGGCGGAGCTCCTCCACCGCCGCGGGTAAACGGATGCAGAAAGCGGGCAAGCTCATCGTCGTGAACGCCGCCCCGTACGAAACGCGCGTGGCGACCCTCGAGTCCGGGATCCTCGTGGAGCTCCTCATCGAGCGGGGCGAGGACAAGAACTCGGTGGGGAACATCCACAACGGCAAGGTGATCCGCGTTTTGCCCGGGATGCAGGCCGCCTTCGTCGACATCGGGATGGACAAGGCCGGGTTCCTCTTCGCGGGGGACTTCGTCACCCCCCAGCTGGAGTTCGACACCGACCCGTCGGAGGAGACGGTCATCCCGGACGACATCGGGATCCGCCCGGCGCGATACCCGCAGGACCATTTCCTCCCGCCGATCGAGGGGCTCATCCGCGAGGGGCAGCACCTCCTCGTGCAGGTCGCCAAGGAGCCGCTGGGAACCAAGGGGGCCCGTATCACGAGCCACATCACCCTCCCGGGTCGCCACCTGGTGCTGCTCACCTGGTCGTCCCACATCGGGATCTCGCGCCGCATCGAGGACACGGGGGAGCGGGACCGCCTGACGAGGCTCGTCGAGGCGATCCGGCCGGAGGGGATGGGCGCGATCGTCCGGACCGCGGCGGAGGGTCGCTCCGAGGGCGAACTCAAGGCCGACATGGATTACCTGGTCCGCCTGTGGGAGACGATCCGGAGGAAGAGCGAGAACGCCCCCGCGCCGTCCCCGATCCACCGGGAGCTGTCCCTCTCCCTCCGGGCGGTGCGGGACCTGTTCTCCTCGGAGTCCGACCGGATCGTGGTCGACTCCCCCGAGGAGCACGAACGGATCCGGAGCTTCGCCTCGCAGTTCTTCCCCCGCATTCAGGACCGGATCGAGCTGTACGGCGGCCCGGAACCGATCTTCGACCATTACGGGATCGAGATCGAGGTGACGCGCGCCCTGGACAAGAAGGTCTGGCTCAAGAGCGGCGGCTACATCGTGATCGAGCAGACCGAGGCGCTGACCGTCGTGGACGTCAACACGGGGAAGTACGTGGGGCGCTCGTCGCTCGAGGACACCACGGTCAAGATCAACCTCGAGGCGGTGAAGGAGATCGTCTACCAGCTCCGGCTGCGCAACATCGGCGGGATCATCATCATCGACTTCATCGACATGAAGAGCGAGGAGAACCGCGAGAAGGTCTACAACGCCCTCGTGGACGCCCTGCGCGCCGACCGGAGCAAGACCACGATCTGCAAGATCTCGGAGCTGGGGCTGGTCGAGATGACCCGGAAGCGGGTCCGCGAGAGCCTGGGCCGCTCCCTCGCGGAGGCGTGCCCCTACTGTTCCGGGGAAGGGGTCCTGAAGTCCAAGAAGACCATCTGCTACGACATCTTCCGCGCCCTCGAGCGGCAGAGCCTGCTGCTGTCGGGCAAGCAGGTGTCGCTCTCGGTCCACCCCGCGCTGGCGGAGGAGCTGTTCGGCGAGGAGCGCCGGTTCCTCGAGATCCTGGAGCAGCGGTACGGTATGAAGGTCAACATCTCCGCGTCGGAGAAGTACCACATCGAGCAGTACCGGATCGAGCCGAACTGAAGGGCCGGGACGCGGCGGAAGCCGGTCGGCGCGATTCGCCGCTTGACGATCGGACCGGGCGTCCCTAATATTATCCTTTCGCTTTTCCTGGCGTTTCGCCGGCCGGCGTAGCTCAGTGGTAGAGCAGCTGATTCGTAATCAGCAGGTCGTCGGTTCAATCCCGACCGCCGGCTCCAAATTTTCCAACGAAGCATCCCAACAAAAATTTGGAGCCTCATCGAGGGATTGAACCGGTTTCGGGCGCCGAGCGATCAGCGAGCCCCGCCCGCGGTCGATGAAAACCATGGCCGCTGGGGTCCCCTTTCCAAGAATGTCGGAGGGGGAGAATAGCGCGACGCTCCGGAGCGCGGAAGCCCGAAACCGCGCCGCCAAAGCCGCCCCACTCCCGAACGAAGTACGCTCCCTGGGGTACCCCGCAACGAAGATCCTGAGGGGCAATGGCTTCGTCGGTCGAGGCTCAGGCGGGCAATCCCGACCGCCGGCTCCAGCCTCCTTCCAATAAAGGCGGCCGTCACATATTTTAATCCTGCATTTCTCTTTCCTTGCCTTGGTGTTTCATCATATAAAACCAGGTTTGCCCGGAAACTTTTCTGTTGACCTTCGCATCTATTCCTGCGAAAAGATGATGTAGAACCTACATGGTAAGGATTATCCTTTGTGGGGGAGCCGATGGCGAAGGAGTACAGAGTCTACAAGGTCGATTACCTGACCAAGATGAGGATTCCGATCGGCACGGTCAAGGAACGCCGCGTCAAGGCGCGTCCGGAATCGAACCACCTGGGTCTCATGAAGCTCGCGCGGAGGATGTACGGTGCGACGATGGAGGAGCAGCTGAAGATCATCCTGGGCGAGGAACTCGTCGCTTGACGCGCCCGCCGCCGTTCAGGCGGCCACCCGGACCAGCACCGGGGAAAGGACCTTTGCGACGTCCCCCGGCGCCATCCCCAGCAGGAACCCCCTCCTCCCCCCGTTGATGTAGATTCTCGGCAGGCCGAGTATCGACTCCTCCATGTACACCGGCATGGCGCGACGCACGCCGAACGGCGACGTCCCTCCCACGACGTACCCGGAGTGGCGGTTGGCGGTATCGGGCGCGCAGGGGGCCACGCTCTTCGCGCCGATCGTCCGCGCGAGCTCCTTCGTCGACACCTGCCGGTCGCCGTGCATCAGCACGATCATCGGCAATTTCCGGTCGTCCTCCATGACGAGCGTCTTCACCACGCTGTGCTCGTCCACTCCCAGCTCGCGGGCGGACACCGCCGTGCCCCCCTTTTCCTCGTACGAGTACGGGTGTTCGGTCCAGGAAACGCCCGCCGCCCGGAGGACACGGATCGCCGCCGTGACGGGGTGCTTTTCCCGGGTCATCGGTTGACCGACTTCATCGTTTCCGCCGGATACCGCATGCCGGAAACGGCCCCCGGGGGGACCGCCGCCTCGATCCGCCCCGCCTCGGAGGGGGAAAGGCGGATCGCCAGCGCCCCGACGTTCTCCTCCAGGCGCTCCCGCCGCTTCGTGCCCGGGATCGGCACGATGTCGTCTCCCCGGGACAGGACCCACGCGAGGGCGAGCTGCGCGGGCGACACGCCCTTCTCCCGTGCGACCTCCTCGAAGGAACGGAGCAGCTCGAGGTTCTTCTCCAGGTTTCCCTCCTGGAACCGCGGGGAGCCGAGGCGGAAATCCTTCTCGAACAGGTCCGCCCTGCTCTTCACGCGCCCGGCGAAGAAGCCGCGCCCCAGGGGTGAGAACGGGACGAACCCGATCCCGAGCTCCCGGCACGCGGCCAGCGCCCCGTTCGTCTCCGGGTCCCGGGTCCAGAGGGAGTATTCGCTCTGCACCGCGGCGATGGGGTGCACCGCGTGGGCGCGCCGGATGGTCGCGGCGGACGATTCCGACAGGCCCAGGTACCGGACCTTCCCTTCGCGGACCAGCTCCGCCATCGCGCCGACGGTCTCCTCGATCGGGGTGTCCGGATCCACCCGGTGCTGGTAATAGAGGTCGATCGCGTCGGTTCCGAGACGCCGAAGGCTCGCCTCGCACGCGGAGCGGACGTACCCGGGCTTGCCGCTCACGCCGATCCAGCTTCCGTCGTCGCCCCTCAGGATGCCGAACTTGGTCGCCAGGATCACTCGATCCCTGCGGCCGCGGATCGCCGCTCCGACCAGCTTCTCGTTGTGGCCCAGCCCGTAGATGTCGCTCGTGTCGAGGAAATCGATCCCGAGATCCAGCGCGAGCGCGATCGTCGCCGCCGACTCGGCCTCCTCGGCCGGACCGTAGAACTCCGACATCCCCATGCATCCGAGCCCCAGCGCCGAAACCCGGAGCCCGCCCTTCCCCAGATTCCTGCGCTCCATCCTTCGAACCTCCCGCCGATTTCCCCGCGCCGTCCCCACACCGCATTCCATTGTAGCGCGCCGGCGAACGACGGTTCCGGTTGACCACCGTGGCGCCGACGGAATACGGTAATCGTACCAGGGAACGGAAGCGGAGGGAGCGATGGCCACACTCGCGGGAAAAACGCTGTTCATCACGGGGGGGAGCCGGGGGATCGGCAGGGAGATCGCCCTGCGGGCGGCGGAGGACGGCGCCAACGTCGCGCTGGCCGCCAAGACCGCCGAGCCGAACCCGAAGCTTCCCGGGACGATCTTCACGACGGCGGAGGAGGTCGAGAGGGCCGGCGGGAGGGCGCTCCCGCTCCAGGTGGACATCCGCTTCGAGGCGCAGATCGCCGAGGCCGCGAAAAAGGCGGCGGAAACGTTCGGGGGGATCGATATCCTGGTGAACAACGCCAGCGCGATCGGCCTGACGGGAACGCGGGAGACCCCGATGAAGCGGTTCGACCTGATGTTCGGCGTCAACGTGCGGGGCACCTTCGCCGCCTCCCAGGCGCTCCTCCCCCACCTGCTCTTCGGGAGCAACCCCCACATCCTGAACTTGAGCCCGCCGCTGTCCCTCGACCCGAAGTGGTTCCGGAACCATTGCGCCTACACGATGGCGAAGTACGGGATGAGCATGTGCGTGCTGGGAATGTCGGAGGAGTTCCGCGACGCGGGGCTGGCGGTGAACGCGCTGTGGCCGAAGACGGTGATCGCGACGGCGGCGATCTCGATGATCCCCGGCGTGGAGGCAAAACATTGCCGGAGCCCGCGGATCGTGGCGGACGCGGCCCACGCGATCCTCACCCGCGACAGCCGTTCGTGCACCGGGAACTTCTTCATCGACGAGGAGGTGCTTGCCGCGGAAGGCGTGACCGACCTGTCGCGATACGCGGTCGCGCCCGGCGCCCCCCTGCTCCCCGACCTGTTCCTCGACTGACCGTCGGGGGCTACCCGTCCCCGTCGAAGACGAGCGCGGCGGAGTTCATGCAGTACCGGAGCCCCGTCGGCTTCGGTCCGTCGTTGAAGACGTGCCCCAGGTGGGCGTCGCACCGGGCGCACAGCACCTCGGTCCGCCTCGAGAAGAAGCTGGAATCGTCGGCCTCCCGGACGTTCTCCTTCGCCACCGGCTCGTAGAAGCTCGGCCAGCCGGTCCCGGAATCGTACTTCGTCTCCGAACGGAACAGGTCGAGGCCGCAGCAGACGCACCGGTAGGTCCCCTTCCCCTTCGTGTTCCACAACGCGCCGGTGAACGCGCGCTCCGTCCCCTTCCTGCGGGTCACCTGGTACTGCTCCGGCGTGAGCTGCTTCAACCATTCCGCGTCGGGCTTCACCACCTTTTCGGTCATGAAAAACCCCCTCCTGCGAACCGAATACACCTTCAGCGCAACCCCCGCCGCCGCAACCGCGTCCGCCGCCATCCGCCTCGCGAAGAGCGATGCGGAGACGCCGGCCGCAAGGACCCCCGCCAGGAACCTTCTCCGGGTCCATTCCATGGTAATCCTCCGACATGGAATCCTTCGGGTAAGATGGCGGGGGAAGGCGCACGATTCCCGTTCCAACGACTTGCCCGGAATGCCCGCCCGGGAGACGGTGACACGGTGGGGAACTTCCCGTTACTTCCTGCCTTTATCCAGGAGGAAGGCGCCCAGCGCCCTGTCCACCTTCCCGATGTGGTTCACCAGCCAGTCCCCGATGAACCGGCCCATCCGGTCGGCGATCTCCGGGGTCGCGCCGCTGGCGTCGAACTCGTCGCGGAGGTCGTAGAAGTCGCTCACGAAGGAAACGTGCTCGCCCTTGTGGAACGGGAACCCCGGGTAGGAGAGGCGCCGCATGTAGACCTCCTCCATCCCGAAATGGTTGATCACGTAATCCTCGAGGAAGGCGATCACCCCGGGGATCTCCCCGGTCGACGCCCCGCCGTCCTCCCGGAGCAGCCGGTTGATCGCGGCGAACAGCTCGCGGTGCTGGGAGTCGATCGTCTCCACCCCCACCGCCAGTCTTTCCGTCCACTCGTACACGTCCGCCTCCCGGGTTTTTTCCGAAGTGTCGATCTGTCGTGGAATCGGGATCCATTATAGCCCGAACCCGCGGACCGATCACCGGGGATCGCGGCGAACGGGCGTTTCAAATCGCCGGGTCGGGGGTGTAGAATTTCCTCCGTGAACGGACTTCGCCAGGAGCGGTTGGAGCGATACCTTGCCGAGCGGTTCCACGGGGAGGCAAGGGTCACGGCGATCGTCCCCCTGCGGGAGGGGGCGGCCTCCGGCGCATCGAAGGGGTACGGATACGGGCACCCGGCGAGGATCGAGTTCACCGTCGACGGCCGGCGGCGGACGGCCGTGCTGGAGACGACCAGCCCCGGGCCGTTCGGCCACGAGCACATGGCCGACCGGGCCCAGATGATCCTGTGGGACTACGGCGCGTACAACGCCCTGCCCCGCCACGCCCGCGCGATCGACGTCGGGGTGTTCGAACGCGACGGCAGGATGATCTCCGTCCGCGAGGCCGAGGAGTTCTTCCTCCTGGTCGAAGTCGTCGAAGGAACCGGGTACATCCGGGACGTCGCCCGGCTCCAGGACGGAGAACCGCTTCGCGCGCTCGACATCTCCCGCGCCGACGCGTTGTGCGACTACCTGTCGGAGATCCATGCGGTCCGGGGATCCGATCCGGGGCTCTACGCGCGGCGGATCCGGGAGCTGGTGGGACACGGGGAGTGCGTGATGGGGCTGTCCGACAGCTACCCGCAGCCGTGCGGGTTCATCACTCCCGCGCTCCTGGAAGAGATCGAGCGGCGCTGCGTATCGTGGCGATGGCGCCTGAAACCGCTCTCCCGCCGGCTGCGGCAGGTCCACGGCGACTTCCACCCGTTCAACATCCTCTTCCGGGAAGGGACCGACTTCTCCGTCCTCGACCGTTCCCGCGGGGAGTGGGGGGAACCGGCGGACGACGTCACCGCCCTCACGGGGAACTACCTGTTCGCCTCGCTGCAGGCGCACGGCCGGCTCGAAGGGGCGTTCGAGACGCTCTTCCGCCGGTTCTGGGAACGGTACGTCGAGCGCACGGGCGACGCGGAGATCCTCGAGACGGCCGCCCCCTTCTTCGCCTTCCGGTGCCTCGTGATGGCGTCCCCGGTCTGGTACCCGTCGCTCGACGACGGGGTGCGCCGGAAGCTGTTCTCCTTCCTCCTGTCGGCGCTGGACGCCCCCCGGTTCGACCCGGCCCGTGTGAACGGCTGGCTCGATGCGGTCTGAGCGGACGAAGGGGTTCGCGGTGTGGCTCACGGGGCTGCCCGCGTCGGGGAAAAGCACCGTCGCGCGGGCGCTCGCCGAGGCGCTGGAGGCGCGGGGCGTCCATCCGGCGGTTCTCGAATCCGACGCCGTGCGCAGGGTGGTCACCCCCGCCCCGACGTACTCGCCGGCCGAGAGGGACGCGTTCTACGCAACCCTCGGGTACCTGGCGCGAACGCTCGCGGAGCACGGCGTGGCGGTGATCGTGGACGCCACGGCGAACCGGAGGGAGTACCGGGACCGGGCGAGGGCGGCGATCCCCGCGTTCTTCGAAGTCCACGTGAAATGCCCGCCCGACGTCTGCCGGACCCGCGACCCGAAGGGGATTTACCGAAGGGGCGAGGCAGGGACGGCCCCGAACGTTCCCGGGCTGTCCGCCCCGTACGAGCCGCCGCTTCGGCCCGAGCTCACGGTCGACGGGGAGAGGGAGTCGCCGGAGGACGCCGCGCGCAGGATCGTGGAGGCGATCGACGCGGCGGGCTGCCTGGCGCGCTAAAGGACCTCGAGCGCGCCCTGGTACGTCGCGTAGGTGACCGGATCGTACAGGACGAACCGGACGCGGTACGGGGCGACGGCTTCGGTGGACAGGAACGACGCGACGGCTCCAAGCGCCACCGGGGCCGCCATCTCCGGCGGGTACCCGTAGATCCCCGTGCTGATCGACGGGAACGCCACGGTGTGGAGACCGAGGGTCGCGGCGATCCGGAGGGCGTTCCGGTAGCAGGAGGCGAGCAACGCGGCTTCGCCGTGCTCCCCCCCCTGCCACACCGGACCGACGGCGTGGATCACGTGGCGGGCGTGGAGTCTGCCGCCTCCGGTCAGGACCGCCTCGCCCACCGGGCAGTCGCCGCGGGCGGCCCGCAGGACCCGGCACTCCGCGAGGATCTCCGGCCCGCCGGCCTTGTGGATGGCCCCGTCGACTCCGCCGCCGCCGAGGAGGGACGGGTTCGCGGCGTTCACGATCGCGTCGACCTCCTGTCGCGTGATGTCGCCCAGGACGAGTTCGATCACTCTGCCGGAGACGGTTTTTTCCATGGCGCATATTATACGATCAAACGCCGCGGAGGGGATGGCCGACTCCCTCCGGCGTTCCCTCCGGAACCGCCCCGGTCTTCGGACGCTGCTTACGGCCGTATCGAAGGCGGTCCGGGAGGCCGGCGGGAAGGTCTACCTCGCGGGCGGCTACCCGCGCGACCTGATGGAGGGGAAGGAGGCCGGGGACGCGGACCTCCTGGTCACCGGGCTCGGCCTCCGTCGGCTGGGGGCGCTTCTGCGGTCGCTCCCCGCTCGCGAAGCGGGCATCCGCGGCGTCGTGTCGGCGGGCCGGCATTTCCCGGTGCACCGGATCGCGCTGGAGCGGGAGAGAGGGTACGTCGACGTCTCCGCGGGCAGGACCGTCCCGGCGCAGGCGGAACGCGGGGCCGTCCCCCGGGGAGTCGCGGATCCGGAGGCGTACGCCGACGCGTCCCGCCGGGATTTCACGATCAACAGCCTTCTCTTTCCCGTTTCTCCCGGACGCGCGGCGCGGGACGGGAAACTGCTCGATTTCTTCGGCGGAGCGGACGACCTGCGCCGGAAGCGGATCCGATGCGTCGGGGATCCGGAGGACCGGTTCCGCGAAGACCCGGTGCGCATGCTGCGGGCGGTGCGCGCGAAGAACGAACGAAGGGGATTCTCGATCGATCCGGCGACGGCGCGGGAGATCCGCCGCCTGGGGCCGACGCTGCTGCCCGGGCTACCGATGGACAGGGTTTCCGCCGAACTGGTCCGGACTCTCTCCGCGGACCCCGCCGGGTCGGTGGAGCGATCGGCCGCCCTCTCCCGATTCCGGTCCTGCTCGCGAACCTGTTCGCCGACCTCCCGGAACCTCCGCCGAGGGAAGCGTTGCGTCGCCTCCGGCTCCCCGCGGTCCGAAGCGTGTCGGCGATGCTGTCCGCGCTGGATATCTTGCGCCACCCGGAACGGTGCCGATACCCGCTGGCGGAAACCGAGGCGGTTCTCGCGCGCGCCGAAGATTCCCGGGCCCTTGCGGCCTTGTATCGATCGGTGATGAAGGAGTCGGGGCTGCGGCCGCGGAACCTGATCCTTTTCTCGAGGAAATGCGGCGCGACGCCGGTTTGGATCAACGGTTCATGGCTGGTCGACAATGGGTTTCCCGAGGGGCCGTCAAGAGAGGACGCCCTCCTTCGGGTAAGGGAGGCCTCCCTGTCCGGCGAAGTTCGCGGCAGGCGGGAGGCGGAAGCGCTCGCACGTTCGCTGGCAAGGAATATAATGGAGTCGGGTCCGGGCCGGAACGGAAAGGAGCCCTCATGATCACCGCGGTCGCAAATCGAATGGCCGTGATCGCGGTCCTTCTCGCGCTTCTGCTTCCATCCGGATGCGCGACGGCGCCGCCGGAGACGAAACCGGACGCTTCCTCTCCGTATACCGTCCGGATCCCCGGCGCGGAACCGGTGGAGCTCGAGGCGACGACCGCCCCTCCCGCCCACCAACCCGAGCTTCCCCCCAACGACGCCGACGAGAAGAAGGGGCGCTGGCTCCGCGTGATCGAAGTGGAGCGCAATCCTAAACCGGCGGCGCCGGCAACCGGCGGGGAACCCGCCGCGCCCGCGGCCGCGCCCGGCAACTGATCATCGGGGGGGGAAGGTCAGCGGGACCGTCCGCCCTCGCCGCGCCCGCCGCCGCCGAAATCACCTCGGCCGCCGCCTCCGCCCCGATCGCCTCCGCCGCCGCGTTCGCCTCCTCCGCCGCGACCGCCGCCGATGCCCCGCTCGCCGCGGAGATCCCTGCCCGCGTCCCCGCCGCTCGGAGCGCGGACGGCCGGAGCCCGTTCCTCACGCGCGCGCTCACCGGCGTCGGCGGGAGTGCGGGACTGCACCCGGGGAACGGCCTCGGGCGTACGGGACGGCGTGCCCCCTTCGCGCGGCGCGCTCTCGGGCGGACGGGTCAGCGTCCGTCCCTCGCGCGGCGCCACGCCGCCGCGGCCGACATTCCGCTCGCGGTCCGCCTTCCCTTGCGTGACCGACCGGTCCCGCGGTACGCGGACCGGCCGTTCCATGGTTCGCGACGGCGGCGTCCTCACGACGGGCGCGGTCGATCCTC
The DNA here is from genome assembly GCA_016234845.1 of Deltaproteobacteria bacterium. Classification (NCBI taxonomy): domain Bacteria; kingdom Pseudomonadati; phylum Myxococcota; class Myxococcia; species Deltaproteobacteria bacterium. The sequence continues at coordinate 54,901 of JACRNP010000090.1, forward strand.
CCGTCCGCCCGCGCTCCACGACGGCGGGTCGCCCCATGGTCCGCTCGGGACGGATCCCCCGGTTATCGGGCCTCGGGTTCGCCTGTATCGCCTGCCGAACCGCGGTCTGGCGCTCCGCCCGGACCGCCGCCCAGTCGCGCCACTCGCGGCGATTGTCGCCCGCCCGCGTGAACACCCTCCCCGGTTCCAGCGGACGGTTCCATCGGGCGAGCCGGGAATCTCCGGGGCGGAACTCCGCGCGGCGGAACCTCTCCCCCGGGCGCAACGGGACCCAGCGGACATCCCGCCCTTCCGGGACGAACCGGACCCTCGCGGAGTGGAAGAACACGTTGTGGTGGAAATGGCGGAACGACCCGAAGAAGAAATTGACCGACACGAACGAGTTGTACGGAGTCCAGAACCATCCGAAAACGGGATCGGAAAGCCAGTACCCGCACCGATACGGGTACCAGCCCCACGGCTCGTTCGATACCCACGTCCACCCGTACGGCGAGATCCAGACCCAGCGGCCGTACACGTACGGGGACCACCCCGCCGCGACCCTCGGACGCCACACGTACCCGTACGTCGGGACGGTGACCCACTCTCCGTAATCGGAAAGTTCGCTCGCCACCGTCGGCGGGACGTCGCCGTGCCGCGCCGATTCCGGAGGCGGGGAGGAAGCCGTGTAATCCGCGCCTCCGCCGCGATACCGGTCGATCGTGACGTCGCCGCCGATCGTCGCAACCTCCCCCTCCCGCAGCCGGAAATCGTCTCCGTCCTGCGTGACCGTCGCCGCTCCCCGGCGGACGACCAGGCGGGTCTCGTCGACGTCGGTGACGGTCAGCCAGAACCTGCCCGGCCCGGGAAAGTGGGTGCGACCGCCGCCCGGAATCCGGACGGTCACCGGCGCGAAATCGTCATCGGGGAGGTCGAACCGGATCTCTCCGGCCCGCAGGCGGAAGGTGGATTTCCCCTCCTGGGCGTCCCGCAGCTCGAGGTCGGTTCCCGACGTCAACAGGACGAACTGTGAGCCGTGGAACTGCAGCTCCGCCTCGGAGCCTTCCGGCACGCTGATCCGGCTCCGGGGCGGAAGCGGCGCGTTGCTCGGGAACTCCTGCCACTCCCCCTCGTCCGCCAGGCGGACCCCCACCGACCCGGCCAGAACCTTCAGGCGGGCGACGGAGTAGGCGGGGATTCCCGCGTCATCCCCCTCGCGGTCTTCCGCACCGGCGGGAAACGCGAACGACAGGACGAAAACGACGATCGCCGACAGGATACGGACAGCGCGTTTCATGGCGTGTACCTCCCGCTTTCCTTACACGTTAGACGCGCCGGGGTACGACGAATATTCACCCCCGTACTGCTATACTTGACCCTCTTATACCACGACGGGGAGCACCGACTTGTACCGACTCACCGAGCGGAACCGCACCATCGGGGAGATGTTCTCCGGGATCGCCCCGAGGTACGACTTCCTGAACCGGCTCCTGTCCCTGGGGGTGGACCGGGGATGGCGGCGCCGCGCCGTGGCGGAGATGATCCCCTTGCGCGGGGGCCGGCACCTCGACGTGGCCACGGGAACGGCGGACATGGCGCTGGAGGTCGTTCGTCAGAAGGGAGGGGAGGCCGCCGTCGCGGCCGCGGACATCTCCCTCGAGATGATGCGGATCGGGCGGGAGAAGTGCCGCAAGGGGGGATCCGCGGCGCGGGTCGCCTTCGTCCGGGCACCGGGGGAATCGCTCCCGTTCCGCGACGGGACGTTCGATTCGGCGTGCGTCGCCTTCGGCATCCGGAACGTCGTGGACCGCGAGCGGGGCCTGGGAGAGATGTGCCGCGTCGTCCGCGCCGGCGGGCGCGTCGTGGTGCTCGAGTTCTCCTCGCCCGAAGGGACCTTCTTCGGGGCTCTCTACCGGTTCTACTTCACTCGGGTCCTTCCGGCGGTCGCCGGGCTCTTCTCCCGCCGGTCGGCGTACCGGTACCTTCCGGAATCGGTCCTGGCGTTCCCCTCGCCCGCCGACTTCGAGGCGATGATGCGGGCCGCCGGCTGCCGGTCGGTCTCCCGCCGCCCGCTGACCCTCGGGATCGTGACCCTGTACGTCGGAGTCCGCTAGATCGTCGCGGGCCCGTCCGCGTCGAACCACCCTTCGAACAGCGCCGTGGTCATGTACCGTTCCCCAGCGTCCGGCAGGATCGCCACGATCGTCTTTCCCGCGAACTCGGGGAGTTTCGCCAGGCGGACGGCCACCGCCGCCGCGGCCCCGCAGGAGATGCCGGAGAGAAACCCCTCCTCCCGCGCCAGGCGCCGCGCGAACGCGATGGATTCGTCGTTGGACACCGTCTCCACGCGGTCGACGAGCGACAGGTCCAGCACGTCCGGGATGAATCCCGCGCCGATCCCCTGGATCTTGTGGGGCCCCGGCGCCAGCGGCTGTCCGTTGCGCTTCTGCGTGATCACCGGGCTGTGCACCGGCTCCACCGCCACCGAGACGATCTTCTTCCCCTTCGTATTCTTGATGTAGCGGGACACTCCGGTGATCGTCCCCCCGGTGCCCACGCCGGACACGAGGACGTCGATGGCCCCCCCGGAAGCCTCCCAGATCTCCGGCCCGGTGGTCGCCTCGTGCACGGCGGGATTCGCGGGGTTCTTGAACTGCTGGGGCATGAAGTAATTCTTCGGGTCGGAGGCGACGATCTGCTCGGCCTTCTCGATGGCGCCCTTCATCCCCTTGGCCCCCTCCGTGAGCACGAGCTTGGCCCCGAACGCCTTCAGCACCTGGCGGCGCTCGACGCTCATCGTCTCGGGCATCGTGAGGATCACCCCGTACCCGCGGGCCGCGGCGACGAACGCAAGGGCGATCCCGGTGTTGCCCGACGTCGGCTCCACGATGGTCTTCCCGGGGCCGAGCAGCCCCCGCTTCTCCGCGTCCCACACCATCGACGCGCCGATCCGGCACTTCACGGAGTACGACGGGTTGCGCCCCTCCACCTTCGCGAGCACGGTCGCGCCCGCTCCGTCCGTTATCCGGTTGAGCTTCACGAGCGGCGTGTTTCCGATCGACAGGGAATTGTCCGCAAACCAGGTCGCCATCGCTATCCTCCTTAATGTCTATAGTTTATATAGTATTTACCGCTCCTCCCCCCTGTCAAGACAAATGTTTCCGCTTTTCTTTTCCGATCGGAACCCCTATTTTCAATCGATGGAAATCCGAAGGCTCTGCGTGTTCTGCAGTTCGAGCGACCGCCTCCCGGAGCGGTTCCGCGCGGAAACGCGCGCGCTGGGGGAACGGATGGCGGATCGGGGGATGGAGCTGGTCTACGGCGGCGGCTCGGTCGGGTTGATGGGGGTCCTCGCGGACGCGGTCCTTGCGGGCGGCGGAAAGGTGACCGGCGTCATCCCGGGTTTCCTCTCGACGAAGGAGCTCGCGCACTTCGGGCTCACGAAGATGATCGTCACGCGCTCCATGCACGAGAGGAAGCAGGAGATGAGCCGCCTGGCCGACGCGTTCGCCATCCTTCCGGGCGGCTTCGGCACGCTGGACGAATTCTTCGAGATCCTCACCTGGAAGCAGCTCGGGCTGCACTCCCGCCCGATCGTCGTCGCAAACTCGGGGAGATGGTTCGATCCGCTGATGGAATATTGCCGCCGCGCGGTGGAGTCGGGGGCGGTGACGCAGGAGAACGCGGAGCTGTTCACCGTGGTGAAACGCGCGCCGGACATCGTCGACTGCCTGGTCCGGAAACGGTCGGCGCCGTCGGCCGCGAAGCGGCTGTCCCGCTCCTGACCGTCATTCCGGCGGCATCGCCCCCGGGTCCCTGTTCCGCAGCAGGTAGCGGATGACGGAGGAGGCGAAGACGACCAGGAAGTGCGCCTCCCCCGGATCGAGCGGTTCCGGCGGCTCCCCTTCCCCCTCGACGGGAAGGCCGGAAAGCCGGTGCGCCCGCCGCAGGATCTCCTCGATCCCCCTCGCGAGGGGCGCCGGGATCCGGGCCGCCTCGGCCGCCGGGGCGATCGACCCGACGACGACGGCGGGGACGGGTCCGCCCGGGCCGGCGGACCGGGTCGCGGCGTCCAGGGTTACGGCCGCCACCGCGAGGAGCGCTTCCCGTACGGCGCCCCGGGTTTCCGGATCCGGGCGCCGCGAGAGGTAGGCGATCGCGGTGTCCAGGTGCCGGCCCGCGGCGGCGAGGTCGAAAAGGCGCACCGCTTCCTCCGCCTCGGCCACCTCGTCGAATCCCATCAGGTCCTGGTACGGCCGGAACCGGTCGTGGAACAGCCGCACCGCGGCCCCTTCCCTCTCGAGAAGCTCGTTCACTCCCCGGCGGATCAGCTTCCGGTCGACCTCCTTCAGCCCCGCGTGCTCGTCCGCGAGAAGAAACTCGAACAGATCGTACAACCGGTGATCGGGAAGGGAGAGAAACCGCTCCTTGAGCGCGAGCCGGGAGGCGTCGTTGTCGGCGAGCGGCAGTTCGTCGATCGGCTCCTTGAAAAACGCGACGCACGCCCCCCGCAGCACGGTGGTCCACGCCACCCGGGAGAAATCGGTGGAGGCGACCACCCGGAAGAGGAGGTTCCAGAGGGAGTTCCGCAGGGCCGTTCCCGCAGCGCCATCCTTTTCTCCGGTCATGCGGTGGATTATAGACCGAAAAAACGGAAACGCCCCGGGGGGATGTCCCCGGGGCGCCCACCGGTTGGGTTGACTCACGCCGACACGCGCTCCCTACCCCCTCTCCTCCCAGTGCCCGGGGATCCAGACCTGCGTCCTCACCCGCTCGTAATGGCCCGGGACCCAGACGCGCCGTCCGCTTCGGTATCCGTCGTCGTCCTCGTCGTCGTCGTCCCCGCGGTGGGAGTACCGTTCGATCTCCCAGTGCCCCGGGACCCACGCGCGCTCGTACCGCGTCTCGTACCGGCCGGGGACCCAGACCTGCTCGGGCGGGGGAGCGTAATACGTCCGCGGGGGAGGGGCGTAGACCGGTTCGTACGCATGGGAGTGCGCGATGGCGTTGCCGAGGATGTGCAGCCCGATCACTCCGGTGAGGACCTTCCCGGCAACCGACCAGCCGCCGTCGGCCGAGGCGGCCATGGGGGCCGCGAGGAGCGCGACGGCCAGGGTGATGGCGATCAGCTTCTTCATGATCTCTCTCCTCCTTCGTCGTCCCGGGGAGCCTCGCCGGCCGTCCCCGGCGGTCGATATCCCGTCCGTACCCATCCGACGAAGGAGGGGTTCCCGTTATTCAGCGGGGGAGAGGTTTTCCGGGGAGCCGGCGCGGAGCGTTCATTCGGCGGAGATGAGGAGGATCAGGACACCGGACTGGTGGGAAGGCCCCCCGACCAGCACCATCCCCCCCCGGGTGAGCCCCAGGGTGGTCGTCAGGAGGTTCCTCCCGCCTTCCTGGATCTGGACGGAAAGGCGGACCTTGTTCCCCTGCGCGGGGAGCGGCGTGACGCGCATCGAGCGGCGACCGGGAAGCTCGAAGTCCCCGGTCTCCCCGACGGACAGGGAGCGCCGCTTCCGGTCGAGCATCCGGTAGGAAGAGTAGTTGAACATCGATCGGAGCTTCCCCCGGATGTTTTCCAGGGCGGGATCGATCGACGATCCCTCGTTGGAGGCGTACACCGATCCGATGTCGACGGAGACGGTACCCGGAGCGGCGGAGGCCGTGGAAGCCGCGACCAGGAGGAGCAGGACTACGCTGACGGCGGCGGCCAGCCGCCCGGGGCTAGGACTTGGCATCTTCGATGATCCAGATCACCCTGGGCAGCTCCTCCCCCTTGTCGACGAGCGCGACGGTGGCCACGTCGGACTCCACGTCCTCGACGGCGACGTCGAAGTGGCGCGGATTGAACGGCGGCCGATCCGCTCCCGTAGGGTAGAACAGCAGGGCGAAAACGGCAAGCGCCAGGGCCGCGGGAAGCCACGCCCACCGCCAAGCGAGGGAGCGCGCGGGCTTCCTCCCCCGCTCCGCGATCCCCGCGCGGACGCGCGTCCACAGCACGTCGAGCTGCGGCGCCTTTTCCTCCGCCCGCAGGACGGCCAGGGAGCGAAGCAGCGGTCCCACCGCCATCGTGCGCGCGTTCTCCGCCGCGCACTCCGCGCACGCGGACAGGTGCGCGTCGAGTTCGGTCGAACACGACGGGGGGAGAGCCCCGTCGGCCCGTTCCGCGATCCGGTCGAGAGCCGTCCTGCAGTCCATCTCGTCCCTACCCTTTCCTGTGCCCGCCCAAGGCTTCCTTTAGCTTCCCGCGGGCGTAATGGAGACGGGACATCACCGTCCCTACCGAACACCCCATGGACTCCGCGATCTCCTCGTACGCCATCCCGTCCACTTCCCGGAGGAGGATGACCGCCCGGTGGTACTCCGGGAGGGCCGCGATGGCCCTCTGCAGCGCCTCTCCCAGCTCCCGGTTCTGGGCGAGCTCCTCGGGAGTCCTCGGGTACGCGAACGAATCGGGAGGCGACGCATCCTCCGAAAGCCAATTCTCCTCGAGCGGCACCTCCGCCGACCGGGCGGACTTCCTCCAACGGTCGATCGCCTGGTTCACGAGGAGGCGGTAGAACCAGGTGTAGAAGTTCGATCCGAACCGGAACTCCTTCAACTTGTAGAACGCCTTTACGAACGACTCCTGCACCACGTCCAGCGCGTCGTCCCCGTCGCCGACGATCCCCACCGCGACGCCGAACGCCCTTCCCTTGTACCGCTCCATGAGCGCCCGGAACGCCTCCTCGTCGCCGCCGAGGGTCGCGCGGATCAACGCCTCGTCCGGGATGCCCGCCTTCGCCCCCTCGTTCATAGGACGGAGCGCTCCCCCCGACTATTCACGCGCCGAACCCGGATTCTCAGTGGATTTCCCCCCAGTTCCTTCCGCGGCTCATGGAGACGGTCACCGGAACGGCCAGCCTGGCGGCCCCCTCCATCGCCCCCTGGAGGATGCGCTCCGCGTCCGCCGCCTCCCGCCCGGGCGCCTCCACGATCAGTTCGTCGTGCACCTGGAGGATCAGCCGGGCGTCCATCCCCGCCTCCCGGAACTCCCGGTCCACGCGGATCATGGCGATCTTGATGAGGTCGGCCGCGCTTCCCTGGATCGGCGAGTTGACCGCCACCCGTTCCGCCGCCTCCCGGAGGACCCTGTTCCCGGAATCGATGTCCCGGATGTACCTCCGCCTCCCCAGGATGGTCGAAACATACCCCTTGTTTCGGGCCGTTGCCTTCACATCCGCAATGTAGTCCCTGACCCCGGGGTACCGGTCGAAATACTGGTCGATGTACGCCTTCGCCTCCTTCCCGCCGATCCCCAGCTCGCGGGAAAGGCCGAAAGGGCTCATTCCGTACACGATGCCGAAGTTGATCGTCTTCGCCCGCTGGCGAAGCTCCGGGCCCACCTCGGACGGGGCCAACCCGAACACCGCCGCGGCGGTCGCCGTGTGGATGTCGTCGCCGTCCCGGAAGCGGCGGATCAGCTCCGCGTCGCCGGACAAGTGCGCCAGCAGGCGGAGCTCCACCTGCGAGTAGTCCGCCCCGATCAGCAGGTTCCCCGGGTCCGCCACGAATCCGGCGCGGATCCGCCTCCCCAGCTCCGTCCGGATGGGGATGTTCTGGAGGTTGGGGTCCGAGGAGGAGAGCCGCCCCGTGGCGGCCTGCGTCTGGTGGAACGTCGTGTGGATCCTCCCGTCCGCCGGGTCGACCATCCCGGGGAGGACGTCCACGTAGGTGGAACGGATCTTCGCGAAGGTCCGGTACGAGAGCACGAGCGCCGGGATCTCGTGCCGGTCCTTCAACGCCTCCAGCACCTCGACGTCCGTCGAGAACCCGGTCTTGGTCCTCTTGACGGGGGGAAGCGAGAGCTTCTCGAACAGGAGGAACGCGAGCTGCTTCGGCGAATTGATGTTGAACTCCGGTCCCGCGGCGGTTGCCACCTTCCGCTCGATCGCGCCGATCTCCGCGGCAAGCTCCGCGGACAACGCGCGGAACACCGCGGGGTCGATCCGGATCCCCCGCTCCTCCATCCGGTGAAGAACCGGGAGCAGCGGCATGTCGACCTCGCGGAAAACCTCATCGAGCCCCGCCTCGGAGAGCCTTCCCCCGAGCGCTTCCCCCAGCGCGAGGATCGCCGCCGCGCGGTCGGCGGCGCGCCCCTCGGCCGAATCGTCTTCCGCGGCCGACAGGGACGACGGAAGGTAGCGGGCGCGCAGCTTCGGAAACGTCGGCGTCCCCTCGTCCGGCTCGAGGAGGTACCCTGCCACCACGACGTCGAACAGGCGCAGATCCTCCTTCCCCGCGGCTCCCCTGCGGTAGAGCGACTTCCCGTCCGCGACGTACACCGTGATCCCGCGGGCGCAAAGCGCGCGCGCCGCGGCGGCGGCCTCGCCCGACGGCAGGACGAACACGCCGTCCCCGGGGATGGCGATCCCGGCGCGCGTCTCCCGCTCCCCGTCGAACGCCAGCCCCGCCGCGGACGGCCTTTCTCCGCGCATCGCCGCCGGGAGCGCCTCCGCCGCACCCACGTACTTCCACGCCGCGCCCCCGGCGACCCGCGATTCGCCCGGCGAGGGGGCGTCGCCCGGCAGGTCCAGCTCCGCGAGGAGCTTGCGGAAGCCGAGGCGGCGGAACAGGGGCGCGATCCGCGACGCGTCGATCCCCCCGGGAGCCAGGTCGGAGATCTTTTCCCGGACCGGGACCTCCCGGTCGATCGTGACGAGGCGCAGGCACATCCGCGCGACGTCGGCGTTCTTCTCGATCTTCTCCCGCCGGCTTCCTTTCAGTTGCTCCGTACCGGCGAGCACCGCGTCGAGCGAGCCGAAACGGCGGATGAGCTCCCCCGCCGTCTTCTCCCCGATCCCCGGAACGCCGGGGACGTTGTCGGACGGGTCGCCCGACAGCGCGAGCAGCTCCGCCACCTTTCCCGGCGGCACCCCGAACGTCGCGACGACCTGCTCCTCCCCCACCGTGTGCTCCCTGAGCCCGTCCCGCACCTTCACCCGCCCGGAGACCAGCTGGTACAGATCCTTGTCGGAGGAGACGATCACCACGTCCATCCCCCTCTCCTCCGCGGCGCGGGAGAGGGTCCCGATGACGTCGTCCGCCTCCACGCCGGGAACCGTGATCCGCCGGACTCCCAGCGCGTCGATCATCTCGTTCACGAGAGGGATCTGGGCCGCCAGCTCCTCGGGGGCCTTCAGGCGATTCGCCTTGTATTCGGGATAGAGCTCGTGACGCGGCGTCGGTTCCCGCGAGTCGAACACCGCGGCGACGGCGTCGGGCTTCTCCTGCCGGAGGATCTTGAGGACGATCCGGGCGACGCCCAGGACCGCGTTGGTCGGCGTCCCGTCGGGGGCCGAGAGCCGCGGAACGCCGTAGAAGGTCCTGTAGAGGACGTTATGCCCGTCGATCAGAAAGAGGGAGGCCATCGGACGCCTGCCGGTGCTCCACCACCAGCGTCTCGGCGAAGGTGTCCCCCGCCCGCTGTCCATCCGGGTCGTAGAACCCGAGATACGTCTCCACGAGCAGGACCGCGAACCCGATGGTGTAGGCGAGGAAGGGGCCGATCACCGGGACGAGATGGAGGACGAACGGCGCCGACACCGTGAGGTTGCGCATCAGGGACGAGGGGAAGTCCATCCCCTCCCGGTCGATCCGCACCACCTTCAGCCCCGTGAGCCACTTCCCCGGGCTGCGCCCCCCCGGGAACCCGTCGCACATGAGGATGTAGAACAGGGAAGCGAACACCCCGGCGGCGCCGGGGATGTGCCACAGCGACATCGCGACGATCAGGTCCGCGGACTTCCCCACGACCCTCGCGAGGTACCGCGCGCGCCGGGCGTCCTTGAAGAACTCCCGCTGCTCCTCCCAGCGCACCGGCACCGGTCAGCCTCCCCGCGTCGTTTCGCCGGACGTGAAGAAGAGGAACGCCATCGTGGGTCGACGGCTGCCGGGCTGCGAGACGAAGTGGATCGACTCGAACCGGAACCCCTCCGCCGTCACGCGGTTCAGCGCCTCCTCGATCGTCCGGTCGGAGACGTCCGGCAGCTCGACGACGCGGTACGGAACCGATTCGGGCGGGAGCAAAGACACCGCCGTCAGCCCGCGAGGATCCGCGCCGCTTCCTTCGCGGCGTAGGTAAGGACGAGGTCCGCCCCGGCGCGCTTGATCGAGACGAGGATCTCCATCATCACGCGGTCGCCGTCGATCCACCCGAGCTTCGCGCCGGCCTTCACCATCGAATACTCGCCGCTCACGTTGTACGCGGCGACGGGAAGGTCGAACGACTGCCGGACGCGGCAGATCACGTCGAGGTACGCGAGGGCGGGCTTCACCATCACGATGTCGGCCCCCTCCCGCACGTCGAGGGCGACCTCCCGGAGCGCCTCCCGGACGTTGGGCGGGTCCATCTGGTAGGAGCGGCGGTCCCCGAAGCTCGGGGCGCTCTCCGCCGCGTCCCGGAACGGCCCGTAGAATCCGCCCGCGTACTTGGCGGCGTACGACAGGATCGGCACCTGGGAGAATCCCTCCCGGTCCAGCCCCCGGCGGATCGCCCCGACGCGCCCGTCCATCATGTCGGAGGGGGCGACGATGTCGGCGCCGGCGCGGGCGTGGGACACCGCGCTCCGGGCCAGGATCTCCAGCGTGGCGTCGTTGTCCACGTCGCCGCCTTTCAGGATCCCGCAGTGGCCGTGGTCGGTGTATTCGCAGAAACAGACGTCGGTGATCACCATCAGGTCCGGAACGGCGTCCTTGAGCGCGCGGACCGCCGTCTGGACGATCCCGCGGTCGGAGTAGGCGTCCTTCCCCAGCGGATCCTTCTTCGCGGGGATGCCGAAGAGCAGGACGGCGGGAATGCCGAGCGCGTGGACCTCCCTCGCCTCCGCCACGAGGTTCTCCACGGAGAAGTTGAACACCCCCGGCATCGAGGGGACCTCCCGGCGGATGTTCTTCCCCGCGGCGACGAAGAGCGGGTAGATCAGGTCGTCGACGGACAGCTTCGTCTCGCGTACCATCCGCCGCAACGTCTCGTTCCGCCGAAGGCGACGTGGCCGGTATTCCGGGTACTGCATCGCTTCCCTCCTGTCCCGCGTTTCCCCGGCGCGGCCGGCCGCGCCCCCGCCCGTTCCGTTCAGGGAACGCGGCCTTCCGGATGGGCGGCGAGGAACGCAACGACGGCGTCCACCATCCCCCTCAGCGTATACGTTTCAGGCACGATGTCCACCCGGAAATCCCGCCGCGCCACGGCCCTCGCGGTCACCTCGCCGATCACCGCGATGACGCTTTTCCCGAGCATTTCCCGGGCCGTTTCCTCCCCCAGCAGAAGGAACAGGTTGCGGAAGGCGGATGGAGAGGCGAACGTGCAGACGTCCGGGGGGAACGCCGCGATCTCCTGCGCGACGTCGTCGTCCTTTTCCGCCAGGCCGTTCCGGTAGGCGACCACCGGGACGACCTCGCCGCCCTCCCGGGCGATCGCCTCGGGCAGGATCTCCCTCCCTTCCTCCGCACGGGGGAGCAGGAACCGCCTCCCCGCGACCCCCGAGGGCAGAAGCTCCTCGAACAGCCCTTCCCCGGTGTGCCTCGACGCGGTGAGCTGCGCCCGGATTCCGCGCGCCGCGAGCTCGCGGGTGGTCCCCGGCCCGACGCTGGCCGCCCGGACGCTCGCCGGCCAGGCGGATAATCCCAGGCGCGCCGTCCGTTCGCAGAAGAAGCGCGCCGCGTTGGCGCTGGTGAAGAGGATCCAGTCGAACGAGGAGAGCCGCCCGATCTCGCGGTCCAGCGGGCCGCAGTCGTCGGGGGGCACCAGGCGGATCGTGGGGAAGAGGACCGGCGTTCCGCCGGCGCGGCGGACGAGGGCGGCGAGCTCCCCCGCCTGCTCCACGCTGCGCGTGATGAGGATCCGTTTTCCCGAAATCGTCATCCCGTCATCCGCCGCTCTGCCGGTACACCTCGTCCAGGATTTCCTTCCCGCCCCGCGAGAGGAGCTCTTCGGCCAGCGCCGCACCCAGGCCCTCCGCGTCGGAAACGGGACCGCTTCGCCCGGCGCGGAGGATCTCCGACCCGTCCGGGCGTCCGACGAGCCCGACGAGGCGGACCTCGTTCCCCTCGACCCGGCCGAACGCGGCGATCGGAACCTGGCAACCTCCCTCCAGCCGCTTCAGGAATCCCCGCTCCGCCCGCACGGCGATCGACGTCTCCCGGTCGTCGAGGAACGAGACCGCCTCCCGCGTCCCCGCGTCCCCGGAGCGGATCTCGATCCCCAGCGCCCCCTGCCCGATCGCCGGGATCGACATCTCCGCCGGGAGGTACTGGCGGATCTTCCCTTCCCACCCCAGCCGCCGAAGCCCCGCCGCCGCCAGGATGATCGCGTCGTACTGACCCTCCTCCATCTTCCGGATGCGGGTGTCGAGGTTTCCGCGCAGCTGCCCGACCGAGAGGTCCGGGCGGATCCCGAGGAGCTGCGTCTGCCGCCGCAGGGAGCTCGTTCCCACCTTCGCCCCCTTCGGAAGATCCTCGAACCGGGAATATTTCACCGACAGGAACGCGTCGCGCGGGTCCTCCCGCTTCGTGATGCAGACGATCTCGAGACCCTCCGGCAGCTCCGTGGGGACGTCCTTCATGGAGTGCACCGCGAGATCGATGCGCTTCGACAGGAGGGCGTCCTCGATCTCCTTGACGAAGAGCCCCTTTCCGCCGACCTTCGCCAGCGGCACGTCGAGGATCATGTCCCCGGTGGTCCTGATCTTCGTGATCTCCACCTTCCGGCCGGTGCGCTTCTCGACCTCCGACTTTACGAATTCGGCCTGCCACAGGGCCAGGATGCTCCCCCGGCTGCCGAGGCGGATGACGTCATGGACTCCCAACGCTTCCTCCTTGTCCGGGGGCGTCCCCGGTCCGTTCCCGCTCCTCTTCCGCTTCCTCCTCCGGGAGATCGAAGATCTCCCGGACCATCGCCACGGTCTCCATCGGGCTGCGCCCGTCGCTCTCGCGCTTGAGCGACGCGATCGGCGGGTGAAGCACCTTGTTCAGGATCGACGAGGCGAGCGACTCGATCACCTTCCGCGTCTTCGGGTCGTCCGCGCCCAGGGCGGAGACCGCCTTCGCGACCTCCGCCGCCTTGATCTCCTCGAACTTCCGGCGCAGGGACACGATCGTGGGGGTCACCTGCTGCGACTCGAGCCACCGGCGGAACGCCGCCACTTCGGCCGCGACGATCTCCTCGGCCCTCGCCGCCTCCCGCTGCCGCTCCTCGAGGTTCGTCTCGATCACGTTGTTCAGGTCGTCGATGTCGTAGACGTAGACGTTGTCGATCTCGTTGGCGTCGGGATCGATGTCGCGGGGCACCGCCATGTCGATGAAGAACATCGGGCGGTTCTTCCGGACCCGGAGCACCGACTCCACGTCCTCCCGCTTCAGGATGAAGTGCGGGGCCCCGGTCGAGGAGAGGATGATGTCGGCCCGCTTGAGGTGCGAGGAGAGCTCGTCGAAGCGGACCGGGGTGCCGTCGAACTCCTCGGCCAGCCGGACGGCCCGTTCGAAGGTCCGGTTCGTCACCAGGATACCCTTGGCCCCGGCGGACAGGAGGTGGCGGGCGGCCAGCTCGCACATCTCCCCGGCGCCGATCAGCATCACCGTCTTGTCGGAGAGGTCCCCGAGGATCTTCTTCGCCAGCTCGACGGCGGCGTACGACACCGAGACGGCGCTGTTGGCGACGCGGGTCTCCGTGCGGACGCGCTTGGCCACCGAAAACGCCTTGGTGAAGAATTTGTCGAGCACCGGCCCGATCGTCTTGAACTCGGCGGCGTACCCGTAGGCGTCCTTGACCTGGCCCAGGATCTGCGGCTCCCCGAGGACCATCGAGTCGAGGCTGCTCGCGACGCGGAACAGGTGGCGGACCGCCTCCTCCCCCGTCTGGTGGTAGAGGTACTCCGACAGCTCCTTCGCCGGCATCCCGTGATAGGAGGAGAGGAACTCGCGGACCGCCTCCGTTCCCCGGAATCCCTCGTCCGCGAGGACGCACACCTCCACGCGGTTGCAGGTGGAGAGGATCACCCCCTCCGAGATGCCGCGCGGCTCCACCACGCCGCGCAAGGCGTGCCCGATGGTGTCCGCCGGGAACGCGAGGCGTTCCCGCACCTCCACCGGCGCGGTGCGGTGGTTCAGTCCCACTATGACGATCTGACCCATCGGTCGGTCCGGAATCCCTCTACCCGGCGAGGTTGGTGTAGGTGTGGAGCCCCGGCAGGAGGAGGTTCACGCCGAGGAAGGTGAACAGGACCGCGCAGAACCCCGCGATGGCGAGGATCGCCGCCTTGCGTCCGCGCCACCCCACGGTCAGGCGGCCATGGAGAAGGGCCGCGTAGAGGAACCACGTGATGAGGGACCAGACCTCCTTCGGGTCCCAGCTCCAGTACGACCCCCAGGCGTACTCCGCCCAGATCGACCCGGTGATGATCCCCAGCGTAAGCAGCGGGAAGCCGATCGTCAGGCACCGGTAGTTGATTTCGTCCAGCACGTCGAGGGACGGGAGCCGCTTGAAGATCGCCCCCAGCTTCTTCCGCTTGAGCTGCTTCTCCATCATCAGGTACATGATCGCGGCGCCGAACGCGACGGCGAACACGGCGTTTCCGAAGAAGAGGAGGATCACGTGGACCGGGAGCCAGTACGAGTTGAGCGCCGGCGCCAGGGTCCGGACCTCCCCCGGAAGAAAGGCGGCGACCAGGCTGAAGAAGAACGCCAGCGGCGCCACGAACGCCCCGAGGACGCGGAGGTTGTACCGGAGCTCGAAACCGAGGAAGACGCACACGATCGCGAACGCGGAGAAGGAGAGCGACTCGAAGAGGCTCGTGATCGGGGTGTACCCGGCCGCGAAGTAGCGCGCGACGAAGCCGGCGCCGTGCAGGACGACGCCGATCAGGAGGAACATCCTCCCGACGCGCGCGCCGCGCTCGGTGAGCGTGAAGATGAAGTACAGGTACAGCACGGCACCGACCAGGTAGAACAGCGCCGTGGCCTTCAGCAGGGCGATCTGCATCCGGACATTCTAAACCACCC
>JACRNP010000091.1 GCA_016234845.1 Deltaproteobacteria bacterium
CGGCGAGGCCAGCGCCCTTCCGGCCGAGCACGACCTTCAACGTGCCGTGCCCTTCGGACTGCCCGCCCCCGAAAACGTCGACCCTCTTGGATGCCATTCGTCTCCCCTCCGGTTACCCTTGTTTCGGCTGCCCCGAAGACGCCACCCTGGAGAAGTCCGCCACCGCCGAGAACGCCGCGGACAGCCCCTTCAGGAGCGCGAGCCGGTTGTTCTTCACCTTCTCGTCCTTCGCCATCACGAGGACCTTTTCGAAAAACGCGGCGACCAGCGGCTGCAGGGCGGCCATCTCCCGGAACGCCTGGTCGTACCGGCCGTCCCTCGCCGCCGCCGCCACGCGACCGGACACGCCCGCGGAGGCGGCGTGGAGCGCGCGCTCCTCGTCGGTCTCGAACAGCTTCGACGACACCTCGAGGGTGCCCTCGTACGTCTTCGAGATGTTGATCGCCCGCTTGAACACCTCCGCGAGTGGCTCGAACGCCGCGTCCGCGCGGAACGCGACCAGCGCGGTCCGCTTCGCCCGCAGGTCCACGACGTCGGAAAGGCCCGCGGCGAGAACCGCCTCGACGAGGTCCGACGGGGTGCCCTGGGAAACGTGCAGGTTCAGGTACCGCCCGCCGATGAAATCCACGACCTTCCTGCGCACCTCGGCGGCGGGCGACTTGAGTTTCCCGGCAAGCGTCGCGAGCGACCGGTCCACCAGCCCCTCGATCGGGATCCGGAGGTTCCTCGCCTCGAGGATGGATAGGATCCCGAGCGTGTGGCGGCGCAGTCCGTACGGATCCGCGGTGCCCGTCGGGATCAGCCCAACCCCGAAGCAGCCGCACACCATGTCGATCTTGTCGGCGATCGCGACGGCCGCGCCGACCTCGGTTCCCGGGAGGTCGTCCGACTGCCCCTTGGGGAGGTAATGATCGAGGATCGACTGCGCGACCTCGGCCGTCTCCCCGGTCATCGAAGCGTAGTGGCGTCCCATGACCCCCTGCAGCTCGGGGAACTCCTTGATGACGCCGGTCGTGAGGTCGGCCTTGCTGAGGAACGCGGCGCGGCGGCACTCCTTCGCTTTCCCGGGAAAGCCGAAGGAGGCGACGAATTCGGCGACGTCGGCCATCCGCTCGACCTTCTCCCAGTACGTCCCCATGTCCGCCTGGAAGAGCACTTTCTTGAGCGCCTCCGTCCGGTCGAAGAGGGGCTTCTTCAGGTCGTCCCAGTAGTAGAACTCCGCGTCGGACAGGCGGGCGCGGAGCACCCGCTCGTTCCCGGCCACGACCACGCCGTTGTCGGGGACGACCATGTTCGACACGAAGCCGAACGACGGGGAGAGGCCGCCCGAGGCGTCCTCGAAGACGAAATATTTCTGGTTGACCCGCATCGATGTGACGAGGACCTCCCGCGGCAGCGCCAGGTACTTCTCATCGAACCGGCCGGAGAGGACGACCGGGAACTCCACCAGGTTCGCCACGGTCTCGACGAGCGGCTCGTCCTCGACCCATTTCGTTCCCGTCTTCGCCTCGAGCTCCCGAAGCCCCGAGCGGATCCTGTCCTTGCGCACCTCGAGGTCGACGAAGACCTTCGCGGCGGAAAGCGCCGCGGAGTACTCCGCCGTCGAGGAAAGCTCGATCGGACCGGGGGAGAGGAACCGGTGGCCGTAGGTGGTCCGGCCGGAGTTCACGTTTCCGAACCCGAACGGAAGCACCTCGTCGCCGTAGAGGGAGACGATCCAGTGCACGGGCCGCGCGAACCGGACGTCGAGGTCGGCCCAGCGCATCGACTTCTTGAAGGGTATGGCGGGAAGGAAGTCGGAGACGATCTTCGGAAGGACCTCCTGGACCGGCCGGGACGCCTCTTCGCGGACGAATCCGAGGTACTCCCCGCGGTCGGTCGGGAAGACCGAGAGGGCGGACAGTTCCACGCCCTGGGACTTCGCGAACCCGAGCGCCGCCTTCGTCGGCTTTCCGGATGCGTCGAACGCCACCGCCTTCGGGGGACCCAGGACGGTCTCGCTCTTCGCCTCCTGCCGGTCGGAAAGTGCGCGGATGACGTAGGTCAGCCTCCGCGGCGTTCCGTAGATGTCCACCTTCGCGAAGGAGAGACGCGCTTTCCGGAGCGTCTCCTCGAACTGCTGGCCGCCGAACCAGAGCGCGGGGCCGACGAACCCCGCGGGGATTTCCTCGCAGCCGATCTCGAGCAGGTAGTCGCGTTCCATCTCTTGGACCTCTCGCGGGGGTTTCTTCAGCCGGAGAATTTGCGAAGCAGCGGGAATCCCATCTCCTCGCGCGACCGGAGGAAACCCTCCGCGCAGAACCGCGCGAGATTCCGGACGCGGCCGATGTAGGAGGTCCGCTCGGTCACGGAGATCGCTCCGCGGGCATCCAGCATGTTGAACGTGTGGGAGCATTTGAGGCAGTAGTCGTACGCCGGGAGAACCAGCTTCCGCTCCAGGAGCGCCTGGCACTCCTTCTCGTACATGTTGAACAGGGAGAAGAGCATCGGGATGTCGGCGGCCTCGAAATTGTACTTCGACCACTCGACCTCGCCGCGGTGGTGGACGTCCCCGTACGTGACGTCCCCCACCCACTTGAGGTCGAACACGTTGTTCACGTTCTGCAGGTACATCGCGATCCGCTCGATCCCGTAGGTGATCTCGCCCGACACCGGTTTCAGGTCGATGCCGCCGCACTGCTGGAAGTAGGTGAACTGGGTGATCTCCATCCCGTCCAGCCAGACCTCCCACCCGAGACCCCACGCGCCGAGGGTCGGGGACTCCCAGTCGTCCTCGACGAACCGGATGTCGTGCTTCAGCGGATCGATGCCCACCGCCCTCAGGGAGTCGAGGTACAGCTCGACGTAGTCGTAGGGGCACGGCTTCATGATGACCTGGAACTGGTAGTAGTGCTGGAGGCGGTTCGGGTTCTCGCCGTACCGGCCGTCCGTCGGGCGGCGGGATGGCTCCACGTACGCCGTGTTCCACGGCTCGGGGCCGAGGGCCCGGAGGAAGGTGGCCGGGTTGAAGGTACCGGCTCCCACCTCGATGTCGTACGGCTGGTGGATCACGCACCCTTTGTCGGCCCAGAAGCGCTGAAGGGACAGGACGAGGTCTTGGAAAAGCACCATAGCCTCCCGGCGGAAGTGATAGGCATACTTATCACTCGCCCGAACGGGTTGTCAAGACGAATCATTAGGAAAATTGAGGGTTTTGCTATATACGGAGGGCCTCTCCCCCCAAGCTCCGGGTCGCCTTCCCGAGGCAATACTCGACATATCCGGGGATAACCACCTGTAATTCCAGAATAATGGGGTCCGGGATCCGCAGGCGTCCCCTGGCGGCGCTCTTCCCCGTCTGCAGCGCTCTCCACGTCTTGAGCGAACCGAGGGAGAGCCGCCCGCCGCCGGCCGGGGGGCACGATTCGCAAAGAACGCCCCCTTCCGACGGGACGAACCGGTACCATCTGCAATCCATTTTCCCGCATCTTCGGCACCCCGACAGGTCGGGACCCCATCCCCCCACGGCGAGAAATCCGGCCTCCACCCTGCGCGCGGTCTGCCCCGGCGACTCGCCGGCGGCGAGGGCCCGGAAACCGTCCAGCAGGATTCCGAACGCCTTCGGCTTGGGCCCCGCCTGGGGGAACAGCTCGGCGGCGATTTCGAGGAGATAGTCGGCGTGGCGAACCTTGTCCCAATCCTCGACGACCGGCCAGAACGACTCGGATATGGAAGCGGCCGACAGGACGGCGAGTTTCCCCGGAGATTCGGTCCAGGAGACGTCGAGGAGAACGTACCGCTGGAGGGTCCCGCCGAAACGTTTCCTGCTGCGCCAGGCGGACTTGCCGACCGTGGCGACCACGCCCGCGTCCCGCGTGAAGAAGGAGAGCCTCCGGTCCGCCTCTCCCATGTCGGCGGAACGCACGAGAAACGCGGGGGAGGTGTGGAACGTCCGTGCCCCGACGGCGCTCATCGTCCGTCGGGCGCGGATTCCACCGGGACGTCCCGGACCCGGTCCCGGATGCGGAGGCCGGCGCGCACCAGGCCCGCCACGACGGAGATGTAGCTGGCCTCCTGGGAGGTGAAGCTGCGTACCCGGACGGTCTGGATGTTGATCACCCCGATCACCCGCCCGCCGTCGTCGAGGATCGGCCAGGAAAGCATGGCCTTGTACTTCTCCTCCCGCGCCACCGCGAAGTGGCGGTACCTCGGGTCGGTCGTCGCGTCCGGCACCGCGACCGGATTTCCGGACTTCGCGGCCGCGCCGGTGATCCCTTCGCCGATCGCGAGCCGGACCTTCCCCACCGCCTCCTTCGCCAGGCCGTGGGTGGCCGACAGGACGAGCTGGCCGCCGCGGTTCAGGTAGATGGAACACACTTCCACCCGCATCCGTCCGGCGATCTTCCCGACGATCTCGTCCAGCACGTTCGCGAGGGGGATCTCCCCGCTCACCAGCCGGGTGATCTCGTCCAGGGACATCAGCTCGTACCGGGAATCCTTGTCCCTGGGAACCTCGAACATAACGTCCCCGCCGGCGCGGAAACGGATCTGGGCGAACACGTCGCCCTTCGGATACGGCTGCATGGCGGCCGGACGGGCGGCGGGAGTGCGGTCGCGGAAGCCGCAGCCGCACGACCAGTGGACCTGGTCGAAATCGGTCCGATCCCGCTTCATCTGCCGGCCGCACTTCCGGCAGTGGACGACGGCCCTGTTCATCCCCCCTCCGCCGCGATGTACGGAATCACTCCCCGAGGGTGAATCGGCGGACCTGCCCGCGCTCCCCGAACGGGGGGAGGCGCTTGCCGTTCAACGTCCCGACGACGCCGCCGGCGTTCCCGAGCTTCAGCGAGATCCGCTTTTTCGCCTGGATGCTGATCTTGTCGCCCGCATACAGCGTGGCATCGATCGGGTCCCCGTCGTCGAAGCTGTACATCACCCACGTCTGTTCGCTCGCCTCGAGGAAAAGCTGGAACGGGCCGGACGGTACTCCTTGCCCTCCGACCGTGGACACCGTGGGGGGAGCGGCCGCCGGGGAGACGGAGGGAGGCGTCGACGACGGAGGCGCGGCCTGCGATGCGGGAACGACGTTGTCCGGCGTTCCCGGCGCCGCCGCGTTGTCCCGGGAGATCCCCGCATTGTCCGGGACGGCGATGGCGGAGACGGCCGGGGCCGCGGGGGGAGGGGGCGGCGGGAGGTTCCTGCCGCGAAGCGAAACCCAGGAAAGGACGATTCCGAGAAGGAGGACCGCCCCGGCCGCCAGGGTGTACGTGGTCCGCCGGTTCCCTCGTTCCCTTTCCCGCTCCAGCCACTCGGGGCGGAGCTGGGCGGCCGTCTCCCCTTCCGCGTTCTGCCGGACGGAGCGCTCGTACTCGGTCAGCACCGGCCCGGGGGATTCCGAGAGATACCGGGCGTACGTCCGGATGAAGCCGGAGGAGAAGACGCGTTCCGGCCATCCCTCGTAGTCCCCCCGCTCGATCCCCTCCAGGTACTTCCGCCCGATCCGAAGCTCCGAGGAGACGTCGTCGATGGTCTTCCCCATCGCCTCGCGGCGTTCTTTCCAGGACGCGCCCGCGTTGCTCGCGTTCACCGTTTTTCCGATTCGAGGACGGCCAGGTATCCCACCGCCTGTTTCCGGATCCCGGGCTCCCTCGACAATTCGAGCACCGTCTTGAACGACTTCACCGCGTCCGTGGTGCGCTTGAGCCGGGCCTGGACGCGCCCGAGCTCCATCCACCCGTCGACGTAGTCGGGTACGCGTTCCACGCAACGGGCGAGGGCGTCCGCGGCGTCTTCCCACCGGTCCGCCCCGCCGAGGACCACGGAGAGGCCGAGGTACGCGGGCGCGTACCGATCGTTGACCCGGATCGCCTTCCGGTACGACGCGTGCGCCATCGAAGCGTCTCCCTTCAGGCGGTACGCTTCCCCGGCGTTGTAGTAGGCCCACTCCGGCGTCGCGTACAGGACGTTTCCCGCCGCGGCCTCGAATTCGCGGATCGCCTCGTCCCACGCCTTCCGCCCGGCCAGGACGATTCCGAGGTTGTTCCGCGCGTCGGCGTAGTCCGGATTCTTGGAGATGGCGGACCGGAGGTACTCCTCCGCCTTCGCCTGGTCGCCGCGGGCCCGGTACGTCAGTCCGAGCATCATGTCGACTTCGGGGTTGGTCGGGTCGAGCTCCGCGGCCCGCGAAAGCTCCGTCATCGCCATGTGGAGGTTGCTCTGGTCGAGGTAGGTGACGCCCATCCGCATGCGGGCCGCCGCCTCCTTCTTCCGGTCGACGGACGGCGTCCCGCAGGAAGCGACCAGCGCGGCGGCCAGACAGGGGACGAGGATCGCGCGGAAGCGGCGGGGGGCTTTCAAAGGTATTTCCCGACGAGGAGGGACAGACGTTTCCGGGCGGAGGCCGGAATCCGCTTCCGGTCGGTTATGAGGGCGAATTCGAGGGCGTTCCCGCAGCGGCACCCGCCGGGGAGGGGAAGGCGCTTCGCCACCTCCCGGACGATCCGTTTGGAATTCTCCACGTTCCTGCGGAGGATGGCCAGGATCGCCTCTACCGTGACGTCCTCCTCCGACGCGTGCCAGCAGTCGTAGTCGGTGGCCAGCGCGAGCGCGGCGTAGCAGATTTCGGCTTCCCGGGCGAGCTTCGCCTCCGGCATGTTCGTCATGCCGATCACATCGACGCCCCACTTCCGGTAGATGTTCGACTCCGCGCGCGTCGAGAACGCCGGCCCCTCCATGCACAGGTACGTCCCGCCGCGGTGGACCCGCTTCACCACCTTCCGCGCCGAAGCGTGGGCCGCCTCCGAGAGGACCGGGCACACCGGGTCCGCGAAGGCGATGTGCCCCGCCACGCCGTCCTCGAAGAACGTGTTGGGCCGGAACTTCGTGTGGTCGTAGAACTGGTCGACGACGACGATGTCGCCGGGGCGGATCCGCTCCTTCATGCTGCCGACGGCGGAGATGGAAAGGATCGCGTCGACGCCGATCTTCTTCATCGCGTAGATGTTCGCCCGGTAGTTGATCCGGGACGGCGGGATCCTGTGCCCCCGCCCGTGGCGGGGCAGGAACGCCAGCGTGCGGCCGTCGATCTCGCCCACCGTGATCGCGTCGGAAGGGTCGCCAAACGGGGTCCGCACGGTGACCTGGCGGACGTTCCTCATCCCTTCCATTTCGTAGAGGCCGGAACCGCCGATGATCCCGAGGATGTCGGACATGCGTCCTTCCTTCTTCCGGTGTCGGAGATACCCTTTAAACTATAGGCAGATCGGGAACAACGCTCAACTCTTTTTCCCCGGGACGCCGCCTTAGGCTACGTCGCCTCGGTCCGAAGCTGCCCGCACGCGGCGCGGATGTCCTCGCCGCGGCGTTCCCGGGTGATCGCCTGGATTCCGGCGGCGAGCAGGACGTCCCGGAACCGGTCCGCCCTCCCCTTCTCGGGCGCCCCGAACGGCGCCCCCTCGTGGGGGTTGTACGGGATCAGGTTCACCTTGATCCGGCCGCCCCGGAAGAGGCGGGCGAGCGCGGCGGCGTCCTCCGGGGAATCGTTCACCCCGGCGAGGAGCACGTACTCCGCCGTCACCTTCCGGCCGCTCCGGAGAGGAATCCGCTTCATCGCCGTGACAAGATCCTTCAGCGGGTATTTCCGGTTCACCGGCATCAGCGTCGATCGCTTCGCGTCGTCGGAGGCGTTGACGGATACGGCGAAGCTCACGGGGTACTTCTCCGCGAGCGCGATCATCGCCGGAACGATCCCGGCCGTCGAGACGGTCACCCTCTTCCCCGAAAGGCAGAATCCGTGCTGGGAGAGGAGGATCTCCACCGCGCGGGACACCTCGTCGACGTTCAGGAGCGGCTCCCCCATCCCCATGAAGACGACGTTCGAGAGCCGTTCTCCCCGCTCCGCCAGCCGCTTCGCGGCGAAGCAGACCTGGTGGACGATCTCCGCGGACGTCATGTCGCGCCGGAACCCCATCGCCCCGGTGGCGCAGAAGACGCACCCGAGGGCGCACCCCACTTGGGAGGAGACGCAGAGGGTCCGTCGTCCCTCGTCCGGGATGAGGACGCTCTCCATCGCCTCCCCGTCGCCGAGACGGAACAGGTACTTCTCCGTCCCGTCGGAGGAGACCTCGATCCGCTCTGCTGGCGGGGCGGAGATCGTGCACGATCCCGAAAGCAGCGCGCGGAACTCCTTCGAAAGGTCCGTCATCGCCGCGAACGCTTCCACGTGCTTTTCGTAGATCCAGCGGGACACCTGCCGCGCGCGGTACCGCTCCTTCCCCCACCGGGCGAAGAACCGTTCCAGCTCCGGGAGCGTCATCCCCTTCAGGTCGGTGCGTCCCGCGACTCCGTTCACCATTTATTCAAGATACCACGGCACGCAGGCGTAGCTCGCTACTGCGCAGGGGGCTCCCCGTTCGTGCCCCCCGTTTTTCCTACAGCGGGGGTACCCCGACGGCGCGAAGCCCGTGTCGGGGCATGCGCCGACAGGCTCCCCGTCTCCGAACATCGAACGTGGTATGCGCTACTCTCCCCGCCCTTCGGCCAGCCTTCTCGCCCCGAACACATCTATTTCATCAATAGTGCGGGTTCTCCGCCGGTTCCGCGCTGTCGGTCTCTGCCCCACCGGGAACGATCGTATCGGTGGGGTACCCCTCCAGCGGGGAGCATGGGGCGCTCAGGGGACCCCCTGCTCCGTACGCTCCCATGTCGGCGTGCGGAGTGACGCCCCGACACTAGCTTCGCGCCGTCGGGGTACCCCGCAACAGGAAAACCGAGGGGCACGGCGGGGGGTTCCTCGCAGGGGGCGTGTGGAGCGAGGCGGAGATTGCGTCGAGTGAAACCCGCAGTGAGCGGGAGAAGGTCGCGAACGTCCCCGAGAGGAAGCCCCCCGCCCCGCTATGAGCTTCGCGCCGGCGGGGTACCCCCGCGAAGGGATGCCTCGGGGGCACGAGGAACGAAGCACCATAACAAAGGAGCCTTGCCGAGCGGGGCTTCCCGGGCGAAAAAAAAGCCGGGCCGCGTTTCCGCGGCCCGGCGGGGAGTCGTGTGGAACGGCGTGCTACGCGATCGAGTCGATGATCGCGTTGAAGGTCGCGCTGGGGCGCATCGCCTTCGACGTCTTGACCGGGTCCGGATCGTAGTAGCCGCCGATGTCCATCGGCTTCGCCTGGGCCGCGAGCAGCTCCTGGTCGATCTTCGCCGCATTGTCGCCCAGCGCCTTCGCCACGCCGGCGAACCGCTTCTGAAGCTCCTTGTCCTTGCCCTGCGCGGCCAGCGCCTCCGCCCAGTACAGCGCGAGGTAGAAGTGGCTCCCCCGGTTGTCGATCTGTCCCACCTTGCGCGCGGGCGACTTGTTGTTGTCCAGGAACTTGCCGATCGCCTGGTCCAGCGTCTCCGCCAGGACGAGCGCCTTGTCGTTCTTGAACGTGTTCCCCAGATGCTCCAGGGACGCCGCGAGCGCGGAGAATTCCCCGAGGGAATCCCACCGCAAGTACCCCTCCTTCACGAACTGCTGGACGTGCTTGGGCGCCGATCCGCCGGCGCCGGTCTCGAACAGCCCGCCCCCCGCGAGAAGGGGGACGATCGACAGCATCTTCGCGCTGGTCCCCACCTCGATGATCGGGAACAGGTCGGTCAGGTAGTCCCTCAGCGCGTTCCCCGTGACGGAGATCGTGTCCTTCCCCGCCCGGAACCGTTCCAGCGTGAATTTCATCGCCTCGATCGGGGCCAGGATGTGGAACTCCAACCCCTTCGTATCGTGGTCCTTCAGGTACCGGTTCACCTTCGCGATGATCTGCGCGTCGTGCGCCCGGTTCCCGTCCAGCCAGAAGACCGCGACCGCCCCGGTCGCCTTCGCACGCTGGACGGCCAGCTTCACCCAGTCCCGGATCGGGATGTCCTTCGTCTGGCACATGCGGAAGATGTCCCCCTCCTCCACCTTCTGCTCCAGAAGGGTCGCGCCGGAGACGTCGACCGCGCGGATGGTCCCGTTCCCCGGCGCCATGAACGTCTTGTCGTGGGAGCCGTACTCCTCCGCCTTCTGCGCCATGAGGCCGACGTTCGGCACGCTCCCGATGGTCGCCGGGTCGAACGCCCCGTTCTTCCTGCAATCCTCGATGATGGTCCGGTACGTCGTCGCGTAGCACCGGTCGGGGATCATCGCCTTCGTGTCGTGGAGCTTTCCGTCCGGCCCCCACATCTTCCCCGAGTCGCGGACGACGACCGGCATCGAAGCGTCGACGATGATGTCGTTCGGGGCGTGCAGGTTCGTGATCCCCTTGTCCGAGTCGACCATCGCGAGCGCGGGCCGGACCTTGTACACCGCCTGGATGTCCGCCTCGATCGCCGCCCGCTCCGCCTCCGGCAGCTTCCCGATTTTCGCGTACAGGTCTCCCATGCCGAAGTTCGGGTTCACGCCCAGCGACTTGAACGTCGCCGCGTGCTTGTCGAAGACGTCCTTGAAGTAGACGGAAACGGCGTGGCCGAACATGATCGGATCGGAGATCTTCATCATGGTGGCCTTGAGGTGCAGCGACAGCAGGACCCCGGACTTCCTCGCGTCCTCGATCTGCTCCTCGTAGAATTTCCGGAGCGCGCGGACGTTCATCACCGTCGCGTCGAGCACCTCCCCTTCCAGCAGGGGCAGCTTCTTCTTCAGGACGGTGGTTTTCCCGTCGGCGGCGACGAACTCGATCCGCGCTTCCGTCGCCTTCGGCAACGTGACGGATTTTTCGCTGCCGTAGAAATCCCCCCCGTTCATGTGCGCCACGTGGGACTTCGAATCGGGCGTCCACGCGCCCATCTTGTGCGGATGCTTCTTCGAGAACAGCTTTACCGAAAGCGGCGCCCTGCGGTCCGAGTTTCCTTCGCGCAGGACCGGGTTCACGGCGCTCCCGAGGACCTTGGCGAACCGGGCCTGGAGCTCCCGTTCGGCGTCCGTCTTCGGTTCCTCCGGGTAGTCCGGGATGTCGTACCCGTGGGACTGCAGCTCCTTGATCGCGGCGGCCAGCTGCGGGATGGACGCGCTGATGTTGGGAAGCTTGATGATGTTGGCTTCGGGTTTCTGCGTGAGCTCTCCCAGCTGGGCCAGGTAATCCGGGATCCGCTGTTTCTCGGTCAGCTTTTCCGGAAAGTTCGCGATGATCCTGCCCGCGAGAGAGATGTCCCTCGTCTCCACGGAAACGCCGGTTCCCTTCGTGAACGCCTGCACGATGGGAAGGAGGGAGTAGGTCGCCAACGCGGGTGCTTCGTCGATCTTCGTCCAGATGATGGTCGACGTCTTTGCGGTCATGGTCTCTCCTTGAGGTGCGCGGTATGGTCGGCCGTTTCCGGTTTAACTCACCAGATCCAAACTGCTGAAAAAGTACGATATTTCCGTTGCGGCCGTATCCGGGGCGTCGGATCCGTGCACGATGTTCCGCTCGACGTTGGCGGCGAGGTCGGCGCGGATCGTCCCCTTGTCGGCCTTCTTCGGGTCGGTGGCGCCCATCAGCGCGCGGTTGCGGGCGATCACGTCCGGACCCTCGAGGACCATCACGACGATCGGCCCGGAGGACATGAAATCGGTCAGGGAGCCGAAGAACGGCCGCTCGCGGTGGACGGCGTAGAACCCCTCCGCCTCCTGTTTCGTGAGGTGGAGCATCCGCATCGCGACGATCCGGATCCCCGCCGCCTCGAATCGCCGGACGACCTCCCCGACCACTCCCTTGGCGACTCCGTCCGGCTTGACGATCGAAAGGGTCCGCTGCTTCTTCATGTGATGCATCAGGCGGTCTTCGCCTTCGCGAGCTCGTACCCGGCCATGAGCGCCTTCTTGTTCAGCTCCTCGGTCCCCTTCGGGACGCGGGAGAGGACCGCCTTCTCGACCGACTCCAGGCTGACCTGCCCGGTGAAGGCCGTGATGGCACCGATGGCCACGATGTTGGCGACGAACGCCTTCCCGATCTCCTCGGAGGCGGTCCGGATGATCGGAAGCCTGACGATCTTGAAATTCCCCTTGGGGAGCTCCTTGACGAAGTCCTCGTCCACAAGGAGGATCCCGGTCGGCTTTATGTCCTTGTAATACTTCAGACACGCCTCCTGCGTCAGGGCAAGCATCAGGTCGATCTCGGTGGCCTTCGGGAAATCGATCGGCCTGTCGGAGATGATGACTTCCGACTTGGATGCGCCGCCGCGCGCCTCGGGCCCGTACGACTGGCTCTGCACGGCGTTCTTCTTGTCGAAGATGGTGGCCGCTTCCGCGAAGATGACCCCGGCGAGGATCAGCCCCTGGCCGCCGGAACCGGAAAACCGGATCTCATATCGCACGCTCATGGCGTTACGCCCTCCCCTCTTTCGGCTTCCTGACGCGCTCCGCCATGGCGTAGTAGGTTTCGCAGTATTCCGGAACCCCCTCCTTCTTGAAGAGGACGCCCATGGGGAACTTGCCGGCGGTCTTCTCCGGCGGAAGCTTGTCGAACGCCACGGCCGGGATGAACGTGTCCTTCATCCAAAGGAGCATGTCGGTCGGGCTCTTGAACTTGTTGCGGCGGCCGTGGGTGGTCGGGCACGCGTTGATGATCTCGACCACCGATAGCCCCTTGTGCTGCATCGCGTCGGAGATCAGCCGGTCGAGCCCCGCCGCGTGGTAGGCGGTCCCGCGGGCCACGAAGCTCGCCCCGGCTCCCTTTGCCAGCTCCGGGATGTTGAACGACGGGTCGACGTTGCCGTACGGCATCGTGGTGGCCAGGTGGCCGGAGGGGGTGGTCGGGGAGTATTGCCCCCCGGTCATCCCGTAGATGAAGTTGTTGAATACGAGCACGGTGATGTCGATGTTCCGGCGGCAGGCGTGGATGAAGTGGTTCCCGCCGATCGCCGTCGCGTCGCCGTCGCCGCTGACCACCAGGACGTGCTTGTCCGGCTTCGCCATCTTGATGCCGGTGGCGAACCCGAGGGCGCGCCCGTGGGTCGTGTGGAGGGTGTTGAAGTCCACATACCCGGGCAGCCGCGAGGCGCACCCGATCCCCGACACCAGGGCGATATCGTCCCGGTTGAGCTTCAGGGTGTCCACCACGCGGAGCAGCGACTTGAACACGATGCCGTAGGTGCAGCCCGGGCACCAGATGTGCGGCAGCTTCCCGCCGCGGATGTACTGGTTGTAGTCGAACGCCATTACCTTGCCTCCTTTACCTTGGCGAGGATCTGCGCCGGGGTGATCGGGTCGCCGTCGACGCGGTAGATCCCCTCGACCCCGCAACGACCCTTCGAGCACCGCTCCACTTCGAAGATGATCTGCCCCAGCGACAGCTCGGGGACCACGATCGCCTTCACGCGCCCGGAGAGCGCCGCGACCTGCTCCTCGGGAAACGGCCAGATGGTCAGCGGACGGAAGAGACCCACCTTGATCCCTTCCTCCCGGGCCGTCTCCACCGCGGTCTTGGCGGATCGGGCGGAAACACCGTAGGCGAAGATCGCGATCTCCGCGTCGGCCAGCTGGTACTCCTCGAACTTGACGATGTCGGCCTTGTTCGCCTCGACCTTGCGCATCAGCCGCAGCTCGTCGGTGTGGATCCGCGGGGACGCGTTCACCGGGAAGCCGTCGGGGCCGTGGTTCAGCCCCGTGACGTGGTACCGGTACCCCTCGAAGAAGTTCGCCATCGGCGGGACGTCCCCCTTGCTGTCGTCGTACGGCAGGTACTCCGACGGCGGGCACGTGGGCTTGGCCCGGCCGACCACCGGGATGACCCCCTTGTCGGGAATCTCGATCCGCTCCCGCATGTGGCCGACGATCTCGTCGAAGGCGATGATGACCGGAGTGCGGTACTTCTCCGAGAGATTGAACGCGCGCACGGTCTCGGTGAAGATCTCCTGGACGTACGCGGGGGTCAGGCAGATGACCGGGTGGTCGCCGTGCGTCCCCCACTTGCACTGCATGATGTCGCTCTGGCCGGGACCGGTCGGCACGCCGGTCGAAGGCCCGCCGCGCATGACGTTCACGATCACGCACGGAACCTCGGTCAGCATCGCGAACCCCATGTTCTCCTGCTTGAGCGAGAACCCGGGGCCGGATGTCGCGGTCAGCGCCTTGCACCCCGCCAGGGCTCCGCCGATTACGGCCGCCATCGCCGCGATCTCGTCCTCCATCTGCAGGAACGCCCCGCCGATCAGCGGAAGTCGCCTCGCCAGGTACTCGGCCACCTCGGTCGACGGGGTGATCGGGTAGCCGCCGAAGAAGTTGCACCCCGCGTACAGGGCTCCCTCCGCGCACGCCTCGTTACCCTGGCGCAGCTTGATCTTGCCCACCTGTCTTCTACTTTTTCCGGTTCGTATGGGAGGCTATTTTTTCTCGACGAAAATGGCGAAGTCGGGGCACCGCAGCTCGCACGCCATGCAGATCGTGCACTTGTCGATGTCGACCACCTTCACCTTGAACATGTCCATGCCCAGCACCTGGGTCGGGCACAGCTTCACGCAGATCTCGCACCCCTTGCAGTAGCGCGGGCC
>JACRNP010000092.1 GCA_016234845.1 Deltaproteobacteria bacterium
AAGGCGCCCCGGAGGAACGGCGCCCCGGAGTAGAAGACGACGGGGGTCGAAAGGAGGAACGAGATCCAGCGCAGCAGCGACTCGTACCGCTCCTCGATCCCCTGGAAGTAGCCGGCGTACAGGCCGAACGTGAAGAGCATCACCTGCATGGAGAGGAACGCGGCGGTGCCCAGGCGCAGGAGGAGGTCGTTCCTTTCCCGCCGCAGCGCGTCCTCCGACGCCTTGCCCGCGGACGGGTACGGGGTGTACCCGAGCGCGCGGATCCCCTCCACGACGTCGCCGATGCCGGCCCGGGTCGGGTCCCACTCGATCGTCGCCCTCCCGGAGACGGCGTTCACCCTCGCCGAGAGGACGCCCGGGCGGCTTCCGAGGTACCGCTCGATCAGCCAGGCGCAGGAGGCGCACCGGATGCCCGTCACGGCCAGGACCGCGCTCGCCGCGCCGCCGCCGGTTCGCACGGCGCCGCCGAACGATTCGATGGGGACCGCTTCCGGCTCGGGAGGTCCGGGGGTCCACCCCTTCCGGATCGCGTAGAAGGAGGAGAGCCCTTCCGACCGGAGGAGGCGGTGGATTCCGAGGCACCCGGGACAGCAGAAGTACGCGTCCCCCCCTTCGGCCGCCTCCCGGAGCGCGCGGTTTTCCGGAACCTCGAGCAGGCAGTGGGCGCAAGGGACCATGCGGTTCACCCGAGGATCGCCCGGATCGCGAAGAGCCCCCCCCCCGCGACGAGGAGGAGCGCCGCCCCCCGCGCCAGGATCCCCCGGAGGCGGACGCCGGCCAGCCCCACGGCCTTCCCGAAGAGGAACAGGGCGGGAAACGTGCCGGCGCCGAACGCGGCCATCGCCAGGAATCCCCGCAGGAACCCCTCCGCGGGGGAGTTCCCGCCCATGCCGGTCCCCGCCGCGGAAAGGAGCGCCGTGTACACGAGACCGCACGGGAGAAGACCCGCCGCGAGGCCCAGCGGGAAGGAGGCTCCGGGGCCGCCGGCTTCCGCCACGCGCCGGGCCACCGCTCCGATCGGGCCCCGGAACGGTCCGGCCGGCTCGATCCGCCGCAACCCGGGAATCCAGCCGCCCGCGGACAGCCCCATCAGGGCGACGAGGATGCCGGTGATCCCCAGGACGACCCGCTGGACCGGCTCGATCCACGGGACGACGCGCACGAATGAGCCGGTGAGGCCGACGATCCCTCCGGCGATCGCGTACGTGACGACCCGGCCGAGGTTGAAGAGGAGGTGGGGGAGCGTCGCGCGCCGGTCCGGGAGCGAGAGGGCGTACCCGGCGACCAGCGGGCCGCACATGCCGACGCAGTGCCCCGCCCCACCGAGCAGCCCCGCTCCGAAGAGGATCCACGCAGTGGAGTCAGTCGGCCAGTTCAAAACGGAACTCCGCCTTTCCACGCCCCGGGACGGTCAGCGTCGCCTCCCGGTCCTTGCGGCCGCTGGGGCAGCGGACGGCGACCCCGGTTCCGCGATAACGGCCGGCGGCGAAACGCGCGAGGTCGACGCGGTTCCGCCCCATGTCCATCCCGCGCATGGACAGTTCGATGAACGGCGCGGGGCCTTCGTAGCCGGGGATATCCGCCGTGAAGGAGAGCTCCCGCATCCCGGGGGGAGGCCAAGGGGAGATGGTGAGCGTCGGCTCCGGAATTCCCGAGGTCGGGCGCAGGGGGACCGGGATGACGTCCGCGGCCGGACCCGTGCCGTCGGGATGCGCCGTCGCCGTCCACCGGCGGCGCGCGTGCAGCTTCCCGGAGTCCACCGCGAGCGAGAACATCCATTCCCCGGCGGCGGGGAGGAACAGCTCCGCGGCGTAGACCCCGGGGGACTCCTCGCGGAGCGGGAATTCCCGGTCGCTCCCCGTGCCGGAGATCCGCATCGCGGCCAAGGTCGCCCGGGCGCCCCGCAAGGGGCCGGCCGACGTCGACAGCTCCGCGGCGAACCGGCTTCTTCCCGCGCGGTAGTCGCCCGGAAGGACCGCCCGGAACCGCAAGCGCGCCTCCTCTTCCCGCCCGGGGAACTCGGCGACCGCGGCCTGGTAGTAGTTCCGCTCCACGAGCCCGTCGAACGACCGGTGCGCGATCCAGACCGTCCCTGCGATCAGCGCTCCGAACAGCGCGAAGATCCCCGCGATCAGCCGCTTCACGGGTACGCCGCCTCCCGGACGAACCGGAAACCGTTCCCTTCCGCGGTGAAGCGCACCTCGCCCCGCGTCTCCCCGTCCGACGTCACCGCCACGCTCCCGAAGGCGCGCGATTTCGGCGCGGCCGCGATGCCGGGATCGCCGAGGATCCGGGCCGGCCGGTCGACGGACAGGCGCATCCGCACCGGCTCCGCCCGCCCGTTGCGGACGGAGTACCGGTACAGGTTTCCGCCGCCCCCGGGACCGGATCCCTCCCATTGGACCGCGAACGCGACCGAAGGCTGGGCCCATACGGCGAAAAGGAACGCGAGCCCCGCGGCGGCCGCGGTCCCGGCGAAGAGGTACGCCCTCGCGCGGCGGACCGTCCCCCGGTAGGAGATGAACGGATCGATCCCGCGGGCGGCCGTCACGCCCCGGCACGCGTCGATGCACGTCGCGCACGCGAGGCACTCCCTCTGGTCCCCCTTCCGGATATCGATCCCGACCGGGCAGACCCGGGCGCAGAGGTTGCAGCGGAGGCAGTCGGCGCGGCCGGGGTCGAACGCCACCGAGATCGTCATGCCGTCCGCCACCGCGTTCTGCAGCATCCCGTAGGGGCACGCGGTGCCGCAGAACCTCGTCCCGAGCACTCCCACCATCCCGTAGACGACCCCCCACTGCGCCAGGAAGAAGCCGAGGAGCACCGGGGAGCGGAAAAGGTTCCGGAACGTTTCCGCGGGCGGGACGAAGAACCACAGGAGGGAGAGGGAGACGAGCGCGGAGAGCGGCACCAGAACGACGGACGCGCCCGACTTGCGCGCCCTGCCCGGTAGGGCGGAGGCCATCCACCGCGCGACCTCCGCGATCACGGTCTGCGGGCAGAGCCACCCGCACCACACGCGCCCGAACACCGCGGTCGTCCCGACGGCGAGGAGGAGCAGGAAGAGGACGAGGAGGAGCACGAGATGGAACTGGTCGATCCACAGGACCGACCCGAAGAAGAGGAGCCGCATCGTGGGGATGTCGAACCGGAACGCGCTGTCTCCTCCGATCCGGAGGAAGGGGAGGAGCAGGGTCGCCGCCCCCCCGAGGAGGGCGACGGCCCTGCGTCTACGGGTCCACACTACGGCTTCTTCCCATACTCCCGCACGGAGTCGACGTACGCCAGCACTTTCCAGATCCGGTCCCGTCCCAGCTCCGACTCGAACCCGGGCATGCCGCCGGGGCGCCCTCCGGCGATCGACTCGAACTTCAGCCGGTCGACCTCGCCGAACTTCAGGTGGCCGACCAGGGTCGGGCCGTCGCCCCCCTGGAGGTCCGCCCCGTGGCAGCCGGCGCACTTCTCCGCGTAGAGGAGCTTCCCCTCCACGATGCTCTTCTCGTCCTTCTCGTACGGGTTCTCGTCCATCCGCATCGCGCCGGCGGCGGACTTCGCCCGGTCCGCCTCCGCGTCCCTGGCGAACACCTTGTACTGCGACCAGCCGCTGATCTCCGGGGTGTACGCCGCGATGTAGTAGACCCCCCAGGCGATCAGGCCGACCACGAGCGCGAGGAATCCGCGGGGGACCTTGTTGTGGCTTTCCATGTCGCCGAACGGATTCTCCATCGGATCATCCCTCCCGGACGCCGCCCGAGGGGCCGGGAGGCGTTTCGTCGTCCTCGAGCATGCGGAACTTCGGCGCCTCGACCCGCTCGAACCGCCGCTTGCCGTAGTAGTAGGCGACGATCCCCGCGAAGACCGCCCCCAGGGCCGCGGTGAACAGGATGTACAGCAGCGCGGAGGCGCTCATTCCCTCTCCAGGCGACGGATGTAGGAGACCACCTTCCACACCCGGTCCTTCCCGAGCTGCGGAAGGAACGGCGGCATCCCGCCGGGGCGTCCCTCCGCCACGGAGGCGTACAGGTCGGCATCCCCGTTGCCGAACCGGTGATCCTTCACCGCCAGTTTCGGCCCGAACCCCCCGGCGCCCTTCTCCCCGTGGCAGCTCCGGCAATTCTCCTGGAAGATCTTCTCGCCTTCCTCTTCGGCGGCCCGGCTGCCCGCGAACGGATTCCGGGTCGCCGCGGGCACCGCCGCCGCCCCGGCTCCCGAGGCCTGCTGCGCGGCCTTCAGGTCCTTCCCGAGCTTCTGCAGGTACGCCACCATGGCGTCCTGCTCGGTCAGCTCCCCCCGAAGGGCGGCGGACGTCGACCGGTTCCGCGCGTTCGCGGAGGCGTACGCCGGCGACGTCACCGCCTCCCGGAACGCCGAAAGCTGCCGGGCGACCTCCGCCTCGTCGTAGCCGTACCCGAGCACCTTCGCCTTCCGCGCCGTGAGGGACGTGTCGAGCTTCGCCGACGCGAGCCACGGGTACGCGGGCATGTTCGACTTCGGGAACATCCCCTGGGGATCCCGCATGTGCTGGTAGTGCCACGAGTCGGGGTACTTCCCTCCAACCCGGGCGAGGTCGGGTCCGGTCCGCCGGGAGCCCCAGAGGAACGGCCTGTCCCAGGCGGACTCCTCGGGCTTGGAGTATTCTCCGTAGCGCGCCACCTCGGTCCGGAGCGGCCGGACCGTCTGCGTGTGGCAGTTGTTGCACCCCTCGCGGATGTAGATGTCGCGTCCCTCCAGCTCGACCGCCGTGTACGGCTTGACGAGCGGGCTCACGGGCTGGGTGGACGGCAGGAAGAGCGGGATGAAGGTCGTGACGAGCGTTCCGATCGAGATGACGACGACCGCGGCGATCGCGAACAGGACCGGTTTTTCGTAGAGGCTGTCGAAGTTCATCGGTCACACCGCCTGTGGTTTTGGACGGGAGGTCATGAACAGGTTGTAGGCGAACACCAGGATCCCGGCGAAGTAGAGGAGGCCGCCGGCGAACCGGACGATCCAGAACGGGTACATCGCGGCCACGGAGTCGAGGAACGTGTACATCAGCGATCCGTCGGGGTTGGTCGCCTTCCACATGGCGCCCTGCACGATCCCCGCGATCCACAGCGTCGCCGTGAAGAGGAGCTGGCCGACCAGGATGAGCCAGAAGTGGACGTTGGCCAGCTTCTCGCTGTGGACCTCGCGACCGGACACCTTCGTCATCACGAAGTACATCGACGCGGAGATGATCATGGTCACCCACCCCATCGTCCCCATGTGGACGTGGCCCGGGATGTACTCCGTGTAGTGGAGGTAGCCGGAAAGCGCCCGGATCGCCTGGGTCGGCCCCTGGATGGTCTGGAGCCCGTAGAAGGTGATCCCGAGGATGAAGAACTTGACGAGGTAGTTGGACTTCATCCGGTCCCAGTTTCCGCCCATCGTGTAGAAGCCGTTCAGCACCGAACCCCAGGACGGGGCGATGAGGAACATGCTGAACGCCAGCGCCACGGTCTGGATCCACTCCGGCACGGGGGTCAGCATCAGGTGGTGCGCCCCCGTCCAGAGGTAGCCGAACACCAGGGACCAGAACGCGATGATGGAGAGGCGGTGGCTGTAGATCGGCAGGCCGGTCGATTTCGGGAGGAAGTAGTAGAACATCGCCAGGATCGGGAAGGTGAAGACGGAGGCGACGGCGTTGTGGCCGAACCACCACTGCACGTTGGCGTCGTTCACCCCCGCGTAGGCCGAGTACGACTTGGTGAGGCTGACCGGGAACGCGAGGTTGTTCAGGATGTAGACCACCGCCACGGTGACGACGCAGGCGATCAGGAACCAGAGGGAGACGTACATCTGCTTCTCGCGGCGCTTGATCAGCGTCCCCATCACGTTGGCCGCGAACATCACCCACAGGACGACGACCACGATGTCCAGCGGCCACTCGAGCTCCGAGTACTCCTTCGAGGTGTTCATCCCCGCGAACAGGGACAGCGCGGCCAGGGCGATGGCGATGTTGAAGAGCCACAGCTGGACCCGGGCAAGCCCCGGGAAGGCGAGAGGGGAGCGGGTGAGCTTCTCGAGCATGTGGAAGCTGCAGGCGAAGATCCCGGCGAGGGCGAACCCGAACGCCAGCCCGTTCGTGTGCACGACCCGCAGCCGGCCGAAGGAGAGCCAAGACGTGAGGTTCAGGGCGGGAAGGATCATCTCCGCCGCCAGCCAGAGTCCCACGACGAGGCCGACGACGAGCCAGAACACCGAAGAGAGGGCGAATCCCCGCACGATGGAGTCGCTGCGTTCCCCGTTCGTCATCGTCCCCCCCCCGCAATCCCTTGGAATGTACCCCCCGCGACGTTTCCGGGGGCGGACAAGCCGCCGCCCGCGCGCGGAGCGATCCGTCGACAGTGTACAGTCATCCGATGCGGGCCGCCACTTTCGCGTTTCCCGGAAAATTCGGCGCTGGATACAAAAAAGGCGATTCCCCGGCCACCATTCGAGAAAGTTTCCTGATGGTGGTGGAATTCCCGCGGAAAAGTTGTAAAGTTTCCAAGGGAATACACCGAACAGGATGATCGAGGCCCGATCCGACTCTTCGAGGGCCAAGGGGTGCCGTCACGGACATGCCATTGGTAGCTCTCCACATGGGAGCCGCCGTCTTCCAGTTCATCGCGGCGTGGCAGTCGCTGGTCTTCGTGTGGACCCGGAGACTCGGGAGGGTCTGGTTCCTCGTCGTTCTCGCCCTCACCCTCAAGGGGTTCCTCTCCCTGTGGGTCGGGTATACCGTTTCCGGCGGCTCGCTCGTCGACTTCTCCGATCACCCGATCCCGTTGGCCGAGCTGTTCATATCCCTCCTGCTGGCCAGCGGCTTCCTCCTCACGGGGCACTGGTTCCGGTTCAAGGAGCGGCTGGAGGCCCGGTTCGACCTGATCGCGGAGGTGGACCGCTCCCTGGTGGGCGTGCTCGAGGAGAAGCAGATCCTCTCCCAGGTGTGCGGCATCCTCGGGAGGAACCAGGGATACCGGCTGGCGTGGGTGGGAGTCGCGCGGCCCGACGGTGCGGTAGAAGTCGAGCACAGCGGGGGAGACGGCGCGGTGTTCCTGGGGGAGAACGCCTTCCGGTGGGACGACACGCCCGCGGGGCGCACGCCACCGGGGATCTCCCTCCGGACGGGGGAGACCTCCGTGCGGAAGCGGGGGGATGCGGGGGCCCCTCCGGGGTGGGAGGACAGCTGCAGGGCTCACCGCCTCGCCAGCTGCGCCTCGGCGCGGATCGACCAGCACGGGTATCCGCACAAGGTGCTGACGGTGCACGCCGACACCGCTTCCGCCTTCGACTCGTTCGAGACCGGAGCGCTGACCGCGATGGCGCACCGGGTCGGGCACGCGATCCAGAGCGCGCGCCGCCACCAGATCTTCGTGAGCGCGAAGGCGTCCTACGACGAGCTGCTGCGGCACCAGCGGGACGGAGTGCTGCTCATCCGGGAAGGGAAGGTGGTGCGGGCGAACCCGGCCGCGGCCGCGATCCTCGGGTACGCCTCCACGGGGCTGCTCTTCGACGTCGACCCCTCCACGGTCCTTGCCGAGCCGGACGCGTTCCCGCAACTCCGCGACGCGCTCCGCGGACTCGGGGAGAGCGCCGGGCGCACCGAATGGGAGACGTCCGTCCTCCGCAGGGACGGGTCCACGTTCACCGCCGAGATCTCGGTCACGTGGGTCCCGCGGGAGGGCCGGGAGGAGTCGTTCATCCCGGCGCGCCGCGGACCGCTGGGGATGATGCTCCTGCGCGACGTCACCCAGCGGGTCCGCGCCCTGCACGAGCTGCGCAAGGAGAGGGATTTCTCCGCCCGGATCCTCGACATCTCCGGGGCCATCGTCCTGCAGCTGGGGCCCGGCGGGGAGATCCTCCTGTTCAACCCCCACTGCGAGGAGATCACCGGGTGGTCGTCCGCGGAAGCGTTGGGGAAGCGGATGCCGGAGCTGCTGATCCCCGAGCCGTTCCGCGGCGTCCACCGCGCGGCGATCGAGGGGGTGCTCGCCGGGCGGCTGCCGCCTCCGATGGAAACCGGCATCGTCACGGCGGACGGCGGGGAGCGGATGATCGCGTGGAACCACGCCCCGCTGACCGACGCCGCCGGCGCGATCCGGTCGGTCATCGTGACCGGCATCGACGTCACCGAGCGGCGTCTCCTCGAGCGGCAGATCATCGAGATGCAGAAGATGGAGGCGGTCGGGACGCTGGCGGGAGGGATCGCGCACGACTTCAACAACATCCTGACCGGGATCCTCGGGAACCTCGATCTCGCGAATCGCTACGTCGCCGCCGGGTCGCCCGCGGCCGGACCGATCTCGGAGTGCATCCGCGCCTCCGAGCGGGCGGTGCAGCTCGTGCGCCAGCTCCTGGACTTCTCCCGGCGGGCCCCGTCCGAGCGGCGGGCGGTCGACCTCGGGAAGGTCGTCCGGGAGGTGGTTGCGCTCTTCTCCCAGACCATCGACCGGCGGATCGAGGTCACGTCCTCGATCGCCAACGACCTGCTCCCCGCGCGCGTCGACCCCAACCAGGTGCACCAGGTGCTGATGAACCTGTGCGTCAACGCGAGGGACGCCGTCATGGAGAGCCTCGAGTCCGAGGGGAAGCCGGTGGTCCGCCCGCTGACGGG
Organism: Deltaproteobacteria bacterium; assembly: GCA_016234845.1. Taxonomy (NCBI): domain Bacteria; kingdom Pseudomonadati; phylum Myxococcota; class Myxococcia; species Deltaproteobacteria bacterium. The sequence goes on from JACRNP010000092.1 coordinate 8,621, forward strand.
GTACTGGATCTACATCCGCGCCGAGAACACCGAGGTGGACGACGATTATTGCCGCCTCTTCCCGTACGCGCGGAAAGGGCGGTACATCCGGCTCTCGATCGGCGACAACGGGGCGGGGATGGACGAGGCCACGCAGCGGCGGGTGTTCGAGCCGTTCTTCACCACGAAGAAGATGGGACGCGGGACGGGCCTGGGCCTCTCCACGGTGTACGGCATCGTGAAGCAGCACGACGGGTGGATCAACCTGGAGAGCCGGCAGGGAAAGGGGACGACCTTCTGCGCCTACTTCCCCGAGGCGACCGGGATCGCGGAGGAGGCGTCCGACGCCGCTGATCCGGGACCTGGGCCGACAGGTCCTGGAGACCCACGGGTACACCGTGTGCCTCGCGTCGGACGGCAGGGAGGCGATCGAATGGTACGCGGCGAACCGGGAGCGGGTCGATCTCGTCATCCTCGACCTGACGATGCCGCACCGTTCCGGCCTGGAGGTCTTCCGGGCGATCCGCGCGATGAATCCTTCGGCGAAGGTCATCCTGTCGAGCGGGAACACGCCGTCGGAGGAGATCGGGGGGACCGCGTTCCTCCCCAAGCCGTACCGCGCCGACACGCTGGCGCGGATCGTCCGGTCGGTGCTCGACGTCGACCTGACTCCCTGACGGCTACCCGTTTCCCTTCTTTCCCTTCAGCGCGAGGTGGATGGCCGCCCGGAAGATGTAGCCGGACAGGTGCATCAGCGTGTCGTTCCGGTCGGGGGCGATCTCCATCGAGGCCATGCACGGATGGTGGTGGTGCCGCAGGGCCCCGGTATCGGCCGCTTCCGAAAGCCGCGTTCCCGGGAGGACCGACGCCACGAAGCCGGCCGCCCCGCACGGGCAGTCCCGTTCCACGGTCACCGACCCGACACGGTCTCCGTCCGCCTCGATCCGCATCCGGGGACGGCCGAATCGCGCCGCGAATTCCGAGAGGTGCGGGTGCGGCCCCCCGTCGAATCCGCACAGCGGGGAGGCGAAGGCGACCGCCACCCCGATCCGGCCCAGGCGCTTCCGCACCTGGTTCTCCAGGCCCGGGGGGCAGGCCGCCCGGTCGTCGACGGCGGCCAGGACCGCGGCGGCGCGGCACCGCGAGGCGATGTCGGGGATCAGCTCCGCCGCCCCCGCGGATTCGTGCAGGGACACGAGGAGATCCGCCGCGGGAACGGACGCCGGGAGGACCGCGTCGGGGTCGTCGATCACGAGGGGGAGGCGGGGAGAGAGGGGAAGGCGCGCGACCTCCCACCCGTCCGGGCGGCGGTTCGCGACGTTGTCCGCGATCCGCTCGCCGTACTTTCCCTGGGTGACGAAGAGGACCTTCACCCGGGCGTTCCCGCCAGGAGGCGCCCGCGAACGGCCGCGAGGAGCGCGTCGGCGGCCTTCGAACCGCCCGCCGGGAGATCGAGGAACGACCGCCCGGATTCCTCCCACGCCGGCAGCGCGGGGTCGTGCGGGAGGTCGGCCAGCGGCCGCAACCCCTCCACCGCCGGGACGCTGCGATCCGTCGCGGCGTACGGCCGGTTGAGCAGGAGCCATCGGCTTCCGACCGGAAGGGACAGCTCCCCGGCGAGGTCCCGGATGGCGGCGACGGCGGACATCCCGCGCGGGGTGGGGTCCCCGACCAGGACGAGGTGGTCGATCCGGAGGAGGTTCCTGCGCGACAGGTGCTCCATCCCCGCCTCGTTGTCCACCACGACCGCCCGGTACCCTCCCTCGAGCCGCGCAAGGGATCGGCGCAGCAGGTCGTTCACGTAGCAGTAGCACCCCGGCCCTTCGCCGCGCCCCATCGACACCAGGTCGGCCGCGTCCCCCTCGGAGACGCGCCGCTGGACCTCGGAGGCCACCCGGTCCGCGAGCGATACCGCATCGCGCGGCGCGGCCCCCGGGAGCAGCTCCTCGCGCAGGCCGCCCAGCCCCTCGGGGGCGGGGAGCCCGAGCAGGAGGTGGAGGTTCGCGTTCGGGTCGGCGTCCACCGCCAGGAGCGGTCGTACTCCGCACCCCGCGAGGGCGCGCACGAGGAGGGCGGAGCAGGTGGTCTTCCCCACCCCTCCCTTCCCGGCGACGGCGATCACCGTCGTCACGATGCGCCCCCGCCGTACCGCGCCCGGAGAATCGACGCGAGGGACGCGGCGAGCGACAGCGCCCGCTCCGACGCGTCCTCCGGGAGCGTCCCGAGCCCGCACGCCGGCGTGATCACGGCGGCCGGCACCACGCGGTCGCGGGGCATCCCGCGCGAGGCGAACCGGTCGAGGACCCCCTCCATCCGCGCGGCCAGCGTCTCCGGCGTCTCCCGCGCGATCGCGTCGGGCGCCGTGGGGACGATCCCGAAGGCGATCTTCCCGCCGCGGGAGAGGAACGCCCGGGCCTCCTCCGCGTACAGCAGGAGGGAGTCCGCGTATTCGTAGGCGTCGAACGACAGGTACCCGACCCGGGAGGAGAGGACCAGCCCCCAGTCCGTGTTGGCGCAGCAGTGGATCCCGCACAGCGCGCCGGGAAGGCCTTCGAAGATCTCGTCGAGCGCCGCCACCACCTCGTCCCGCGCGAGCGACAGGATCGCGGAGCCGACCGACGCCAGGTACGGTTCGTCGAGCACGAGGATCACGTTCGGGGAGAGGGC
>JACRNP010000093.1 GCA_016234845.1 Deltaproteobacteria bacterium
GACGCGACGCGGACGGCGGAACGGGTGAGAGAGGCGTTTCCGGACGCGGGCGTCGGGCTCCTGCACGGGCGGATGAAGGCGGAGGCGAAGGAGTCGGTGATGCGCGGCTTCCTGTCCGGCGCGCTCCGGATCCTCGTTTCCCCCACGGTGGTGGAGGTGGGCGTCGACGTCCCCGAGGCCACGGTCATGATCGTAGAGCACGCGGAGCGGTTCGGCCTTTCCCAGCTCCACCAGCTCCGGGGGAGGGTCGGACGCGGCAGCCGCGCCTCCCACTGCTTCCTGATGGTCGGGGGGAACGAGGGGGAGGACGCGGCGGCGCGCCTGGCCGTCATGGAGAATTCGACCGACGGCTTCCGCATCGCGGAGGAGGATCTGCGGATCCGGGGCCCTGGGGATTTCGCCGGCGTCCGCCAGTCCGGAATCCCCGACCTCGTGTTCGCCGACCTCGTCCGCGACGCGGGCATGCTTCGGACGGCGAAGGAGCTAGCGGAAGAGGTGCATGCCACGGACCCGTCGCTTTCGGCCCCGGGACACGAAGGGATCCGGAGGTTCCTGGACCGGAGGTCCGCCGCCGGGAGCGGCGGGGAAGGGTAGGGCGGCGCCGGATCCGGCGCCCGGACGGTTGCCAAACCCCCGGGGTATCCATTAAAGTAACTCTTTACCTTTTTGGAGGAATTTCCGATGGAACAGTTCCCGAGGATTCAACGCCTGCCCCCGTACGTCTTCGCGGTCGTGACCGAGCTCAAGTCGAAGATGCGGCGTGCCGGAGAGGACATCATCGACCTGGGGATGGGGAACCCGGACCTTCCCACGCCGAAGCACATCGTGGAGAAGCTGATCGAGGCGGCGCGCAACCCGAGAAACCACCGGTACTCCCTGTCGCGCGGCATTCCCAAGATGCGCCTCGCGATCTGCAACTGGTACAAGCGGAAGTACGGAGTGGAGCTCGACCCCGACACCGAGGCGATCGCCACGATCGGCGCCAAGGAAGGGATCTCGCACCTGGTCCTGGCCACCATGGGACCCGGCGACATCGCGCTCGTCCCCAGCCCGACCTACCCGATCCACACCTACTCCGTGATCATCGCGGGAGCGGACGTCCGGTCCATCTCGCTCACCAGCGGGGAGGGGGACTTCCTCGATCGGGTCCAGCGGGCGATGAAGACGCTCTGGCCGCGGCCGAAGATGATGATCATCTCGTTTCCGCACAATCCGACGACCGCGGTGGTCGACCTCGACTTCTTCAAGCGGGTCGTCGCGTTCGCGAAGGAGAACGGGATCCTCGTCGTCCACGACCTGGCGTACGCGGACCTCGTCTTCGACGGGTACAAGGCCCCGTCGATCCTCCAGGTGCCCGGCGCCAAGGACGTGGCGGTGGAGCTGTACTCGATGTCGAAGGGATACTCCATGCCCGGGTGGCGGGTCGGATTCGTCGTCGGAAACAAGCGGATGGTCGGCGCGCTCACCCGGATCAAGAGCTACCTCGACTACGGGATGTTCCAGGCGATCCAGGTCGCCGCGACGGTGGCGCTGAACGGTCCGCACCGCGTCGTCGAAGAGGCGGTGGAAGTGTACCGGAAGCGGCGGGACTGCCTGGTCGACGGTTTCGCCCGTGTCGGCTGGGAGTTCGAGAAGCCGAAGGGGACGATGTTCGTCTGGGCCCCCATCCCTGAGCCGTACAAGGCGATGGGTTCGCTCGAATTCTCCAAGGCGCTCCTCACGCACGCGAAGGTGGCCGTCTCTCCCGGCATCGGCTTCGGCGAGCACGGCGAAGGGTTCGTGCGGTTCGCGCTGGTGGAGAACGAGCACAGGATCCGGCAGGCGATCCGCGGAGTGAAGGCCATGCTCCAGAACCCGGTTCCGGCGCGGGCGAAATGACCGCCTCCCTCAAGGAGATCGGCGTGGGAGTCGTCGGGTACGGCACCGTCGGCACCGGCACGGTCCGCCTCCTCCTCGAGAACGCGGAGCACATCCGGAAACGGGTGGGGATCCCGGTCCGCCTGGTCCGCGTCGCGGACAAGGACGTGTCGCGGGACCGCGGGGTCGCCCTTCCCGAGGGCGTGCTCGTCTCCGACGGCATGCGCGTCGCCCGGGACCCGGAGGTCCACATCGTGGTCGAACTGATCGGCGGCACGGGGGCCGCAAAGGACTTCCTGCTCGAGGCGGTCCGCAACGGCAAGTCCGTGGTGACCGCGAACAAGGCGCTCCTCGCCGAATGCGGCCCCGAGATCGTCCGGGCGGTGCAGGAGGCGGGGGTCGACGTCGGGTTCGAAGCGAGCGTGGGCGGGGGCATCCCCATCATCCGCGGATTGCGGGAGGGGCTCGCGGCGAACCGGATCCAGGGGATCTTCGGCATCATCAACGGGACGTGCAACTACATCCTCTCCCGGATGACGCGGGAGGGGAAACCGTTCGCGGAGGTCCTGGCCGACGCGCAGAAATCGGGGCTCGCGGAGGCGGACCCGTCGTTCGACGTGGACGGGATCGACACGGCGCACAAGCTGTCGATCCTGGTGTGGCTGGCGACGGGCGGGCACGTCCCGCCGAAGGAGATCTACGTCGAGGGGATCCGGGAGATCGCGCCGGAGGACATCGCCTTCGCGAAGGAGTTCGGCTACACGATCAAGCTCCTGGCCATCGCCAAGCAGAACGGCGCCGGGATCGAGGCGCGCGTCCACCCGACGATGATCCCTTCCGAATACCTTCTGGCCACCGTGGACGGCGCGTTCAACGCGATCTACGTGAAGGGGGATTTCGTCGGTTCCACCCTGTCGTACGGTCAGGGCGCCGGGATGCTCCCGACCGCGTCGGCGGTGGCGAGCGACATCATCGAGATATCGAGGAACCTTCGGCGCGGATGCACCGGGAGGATCCCCCCCGGCGGCTACTTCCTCGCGGACCCCGGCGCCAGGGTGGAGATTTCCCCCTTCGAGCAGGTCCAGTGCGAATATTACCTGCGGATCGTGGTCGTCGACCGCCCCGGCGTCCTCTCCCGGATCGCGGGAGTGCTGGGCCGACACGCGATCAGCATCGCCTCGGTCCTGCAGAAGGGGCAGGGGGAGAGCGCCGTCCCGATCTTCATCGTGACCCACCGGGCGAAGGAGAGCAACATGCGCGCCGCGCTCGACGAGGTGGACCGGCTGCCGGACGTGCTGGATCGTACCCGGATGATCCGGATCGAAAACAACCTGTAGCCGGAAAAAGGAATCCAAGCGGAATGCACTGGGAAGGGATCATCCGCCATTACGCGCGCTTCTTCTCCCCCGTCCCGGAGGAGTGCGTCGTCACCCTGCTCGAGGGGAACACCCCGCTGGTCCCCGCCGCGGCGCTCGCCCGCCGGATCGCCCCGGGAACCGAGATCTTCCTGAAGTACGAGGGGCTGAACCCCACGGGGTCGTTCAAGGACCGCGGCATGACCATGGCCGTATCCAAGGCGAAGGCGGACGGGTCGAACGCGGTCATCTGCGCCTCCACCGGAAACACCTCCGCCTCCGCGGCCGCATACGCGGCGCGCGCCGGCATGAAGGCGTTCGTCCTCATCCCGGAGGGCAAGATCGCGCTGGGGAAGCTGTCCCAGGCGATGATCCACGGCGCGCAGGTGCTCCAGATCCTCGGCAATTTCGACGACGCCCTCACGCTGGTGAAGGAGGTGTCGGAGAAATACCCCGTCACCCTCGTGAACTCCATCAACCCATACCGGATCCAGGGACAGAAGTCCGCGGCGTTCGAGATCGTCGACGCGCTCGGGGACGCGCCCGACTACCACGTGCTGCCCGTGGGAAACGCCGGGAACATCACCGCGTACTGGGCGGGGTACAAGGAGTACCGGGCGTCCGGCGCGGCGAAGTCGCTGCCGGCGATGCTCGGGTGGCAGGCGGAGGGAGCGGCTCCGATCGTCCGGGGGGCGCCGGTGAAGAAGCCCGAGACGGTCGCCACCGCGATCCGGATCGGAAACCCCGCGTCGTGGAAGCAGGCTGCGATCGCGCGGGACGAATCCGGCGGCCTCATCCGCATGGTGAGCGACGCGGAGATCCTCGACGCGTACAAGATGGTGGCGGAAACCGAGGGGATCTTCTGCGAGCCCGCGTCCGCGGCCTCGATCGCCGGCGTGGTAAAATTGGCCAGGGAAAATTTCTTCCGGCGGGGGCAGCGGCTGGTCTGCACGCTCACCGGGCACGGGTTGAAGGATCCCGACAACGCCATCGCGCAATCCGTTTCCCCCGCGACGATCCCCCCGACCATGGCGGACGTCCTGCGGGTCCTCGGATTCTGAAAGAGGGGATACACATGGGCGGCAAATACATCATCCTCATCGGCGACGGGATGGCCGACTGGCCGATCCCGGCCATCGGGAACCGCACGCCCCTGGAGGCCGCGGAGAAACCGAACATGGACTTCATGGCCGCGAACGGCGCCCTGGGGATGGTGCAGGTGGTCCCGAAGGAGATGTACCCGGGGAGCGACGTTTCGAACCTGAGCATCCTCGGATACGACCCGGCCGCCGTGTACACCGGCCGCTCTCCGCTCGAGGCCGCTTCCATCGGCATTTCCCTGGGACCCGACGACGTCGCGGTGCGCTGCAACGTGGTCGCGCTGAAGAACGACGGCTCGGACTCCGAAATGGAGGATTTCTCCGCGGGACACATCTCGACCGCCGAGGCGGGGGAACTCCTGCGTTCCCTGCAGGACCGGGTGGCCGACAAGGGGGTCCGGTTCCACACCGGAGTTTCGTACCGCCACCTGATGGTCTGGCCGGGCGGGATGGACGGCGTCAAGACGACCCCCCCCCACGACATCCACGGGAAGAGGATCACCGAGTACCTCCCGAAGGGGATGGGGGCGGAGCTCCTCCTCGAAATCATGGAAATCTCGCGCGAGGTGTTCGCGGACCACCCGGTGAACCGGATGCGGTCCGCCGCCGGGAAGCTGCCGGGGAACTCCGTGTGGCTGTGGGGGCAGGGGAAGGCGCCGCGCATCCCCACGTTGCGGGAGAAGTACGGCCTCACCGGCTCGGTGGTGGCGGCGGTCGACCTCATCAAGGGGATCGGGATCTACGCGGGACTCCAAGTGGTCGACGTGCCGGGCGCGACGGGCTACATCGACACGAACTACGCGGGGAAGGCCGAATACGCCCTTCGGGAGCTCGAGCGGAAGGATTTCGTCCTGATCCACGTCGAGGCGCCCGACGAGGCGGGCCACAACGGGAACACCCGGGACAAGATCCGAGCGATCGAGCGGATCGACCGGGAGATGCTCTCCCCGCTCCTTTCGCGGGCCCGTGAAAAAGGGGACCTGCGGATCCTGCTGCTGCCGGACCATCCGACGCCGGTGGCGATCCGCACGCATGCCCAGGAACCGGTTCCGTTCGTCTTCTACCCCGCGCCTTCCGGGCTTTCCGCCACGCCGGGTCGACGATACACCGAGGCGGAGGGAAGGGACTCCGGCCAGTTCCTTTCCGCCGGGACGAAGCTGATGGCGCATCTTCTCGCGTGATCGACAGGCGAATACACCCCACATAAGGGAGGCTGACGTGGAACGGAATCTCGCGATGGAGGTCGTCCGGGTGACGGAGGCCGCCGCGCTGGCGGCGGCGAGGCTCATGGGGCGCGGGGACAACATCGCGGCGGACCAGGCCGCGGTCACCGCCATGCGCAAGGCGCTGAATTTCGTCCAGTTCAAGGGACGCGTGGTGATCGGTGAAGGGGAGCGGGACGAGGCGCCCATGCTCTTCATCGGGGAGGAGGTCGGCGCCGCCGATTCGCCGAAGGTCGACATCGCCGTCGATCCGCTGGAAGGGACCAGCATCGTGGCGTCGGGGGGGAACAACGCCCTGGCCGTCATCGCGATCGCGGAGGAGGGGGGTTTCCTGCACGCCCCCGACACCTACATGCAGAAGATCGCGGTCGGGCCGAAGGCGCGCGGTTCCATCGACATCACGGCCACCCCGACGGAGAACCTGCGGAGGATCGCCAAGGCCCTCAAGTCGTACGTGGAGGACCTCTGCGTCATCATCCTCGACCGGCCGCGCCACCAGGAGCTGATCAAGGAGTGCCGCGAGGCCGGCGCCCGGATCAAGCTGATCGGCGACGGGGACGTCGCCGCCGCCATCGCCACCGCGAAGGAAGGGTCCGGGGTGGACGTCCTGATGGGGATCGGCGGCGCGCCGGAAGGCGTGCTCGCCGCCGCGGCTCTCAAATGCCTGGGCGGCGACATGCAGGGGGTGCTCAAGTTCCGGAACAAGGAGGAGATCGAGCGGGCGAAGACGATGGGGGTGACCGACCTGAACCGCGTCTACGCCCTGGAGGACCTGGCCAGCAGCGACGTGATGTTCGCGGCGACCGGGGTCACCTTCGGCGACTACCTCCTCGGCGTCCGGTTCTTCAGCGGCGGGGCGACCACGCAGTCGGTGGTCATGCGGTCCCGGTCCCGCACGGTCCGGATCATCGACACGACCCACTACTTCGAGTTCAAGCCCAAGTACGACTGATGGCGACGGGACGCATCGAGATCGACTTCGAGCGGTGCAAGGCGTGCGAACTTTGCGTTCCCGCGTGCCCGAAGAACTGCATCGAGATCGGCGAACGGATCAACCGCCAGGGGTACACCTCCGCGGCGTTCGCGCGTCCCGACGACTGCACGGGGTGCGCGATCTGCGCGGAGACGTGCCCCGACGCATGCATCCGGGTGTGGCGATGAACGCGACGGCCGCCGCCGGGGGCAGGATCCTCACCAAGGGGAACGAGGCGATCTGCCTCGGTGCCGTCGCGGCCGGGTGCCGCCACTATTACGGCTACCCGATCACTCCCCAGAACGACATCCCCGAATACATGGCGGCGCACCTGCCGGCCCTCGGCGGAACGTTTCTGCAGGCCGAGAGCGAAGTGGCGACGATCAACTTCATCCTCGGAACCTCCGCCTCCGGGAAGCGGGTGATGACGTCCTCCTCGGGCC
>JACRNP010000094.1 GCA_016234845.1 Deltaproteobacteria bacterium
GGAGGAGGAGGGGAAAAGATCCCTCTTGGCCGCCTCGCGAACGTTTCCGTGGCCGAGGGGCCGGCACAGATAGGCCGGGAGAAGGGGATGCGCCGGGTCGCGGCCGAGGTGAACATCCGGGGGCGGGACCTGGGCGGATTCGTGGCGGAAGCCCGGGGGAAACTGGCAGCGCTGGAGAAAGAGCTCCCTTCCGGCTATTTCCTCGAATACGGAGGGCAGTTCGAGAACCAGCAGCGGGCGATGCGGCGGCTGGCGGTCGTGGTCCCGATCGCGCTCCTCCTCGTCCTGCTGCTTCTGTATATGGCGCTGGGATCGGTCCGGGACTCCCTTCTCGTGGTCCTCAACCTCCCCTTCGCCCTGGTCGGGGGCGTGGTCGCCGTCTGGATGTGGGGGATGCACCTGTCGGTTTCGGCGGCGGTGGCGTTCATCGTGCTGCTGGGGATCGCCGTGCAGAACGGGGTGGTGCTCGTCGCCTTCTTCCGCCAGCTCCGGGAGGAAGGCAAGGGGGTGGACGAGACGGTGCGGACCGGGTGCGACCTCCGGTTCCGTCCGCTCCTGATGACCGCACTGACCAGCTTCATCGGACACCTGCCGATGCTGTACGCTACCGGTGCGGGGGCGGACATCCAGAAACCGCTCGCCGTCGTCGTGATGGGGGGGCTCGTCACTTCGACCTTGCTGACCCTGATCGTCCTGCCGACGATCTACGACTGGCTCGAGAGCCGGGCCGAAACCCGGGAGGTCGTCCCGGAAACCTGATTCCCCGCTGGGAGGACGGACGTGATGGAAATCCTGCTCGACCCGAAGACCTGGGCCAGTTTCCTGACGCTCACGGCGCTGGAGATCGTCCTGGGGATCGACAACCTGCTGTTCATCTCCATCGTGTCCGGCCGGCTGCCGGCGGAACGGCAACCGGCCGCCCGGCGGATCGGCCTCGCGCTGGCCGTGATCACCCGCCTGCTGCTGCTTTTCACCATCGCCTGGATGGTCGGTCTGACGGCTCCCCTCTTCACGTTCCTCGGCCACCCCTTCTCCTTCCGGGACCTGATCCTGGCCGGAGGCGGGCTGTTCCTGCTCGCCAAGGGGACCGCGGAGATCCACGCCGCGGTGGAGGGGGTGGAGGAGGAGATCCGGCACGCGAAAACGTCCGGGTTCGCGGGGGTCATCGCCCAGATCGTCCTTCTCGACATCGTGTTCTCCCTGGACAGCGTGATCACCGCCGTCGGCATGGTCCGGCACGTGCCGGTCATGGCGGCGGCGATCGTCGTCGCGGTCGCCATCATGCTGCTGGCGGCCGAGCCGGTCAGCCGGTTCGTCCAGGCCCACGTATCCGTCAAGATCCTGGCGCTTTCCTTCCTGATCCTGGTCGGGACCGCGTTGGTGGCGGACGGGATCGGCTTCCACATCCCCAGGGGGTACCTGTACTTCTCCATCGCCTTCTCGGTGTTCGTGGAGGCGTTGAACCTCACGGCGGCGAAGAGGCGCCGCGCCCGGCAGGGGCCGGCGCAAATCGCCCCGGGCGGGTGATACCCTTCGTCCTCGGGATCCGATCAGTACATCACCTTGATCCCGTGCAATTCCTCCTTGGTGACCTCGGGCCAACGTTTCAGCACCCAGTTCCCGACCCACGCCTTGAACAGCTTCAGGTTTTTCTGCCGTTCCTCCTCCGTCACCCCGAGGTTCCGGTACATGTTCCCGGGCATGCCGTCCTCCCGCCCGCCGTGGCAAGGATCGCACCGTTCCTCAAGTATCGGCCGGATGTGGCGTGAATAGGTGATCTCCTCTCCCCGGCAGACCGACGCCGAAAAGAGGATCCATCCCGCAACGAGAAACGCACCGGTTTTCATCTCCACCCTCCCGTTGTCATCTCGCGATTCCCATGGGTCATCGAAATACATTCGTCGACACGCCCGCTGCGCCCCATTTCATCCTCCCAACCCGAAAAGTCTTCCTCCCTGGTAGATGGCGAGCGCAACCGTCCATGCCAGAACGCTCTGGTAGGCGAAGGCGACCCCGAACCACTTCCAGGTTCCGAACTCGTGCTGGAACGCCGCGGCGGCCACGATGCACGGCATGTACAGGAGGACGAACGCCATGAAGGCATAGGCGCTCAAGGGCGTGTACGTTTTCGCCATGACCGCGCGGAGGCTTCCCCGCTCCGGCCGGCTCTCCCCCTTGGCGGAAAGGCTGGCGATCCCGAAGGTCGAAAAAACGTTCGTGAAGACTATACCGCCCGCCTCCGCGAAGGAGGTTCCGATCTCCCGGAGGTCTTCGGACAGCGAAGGGGGCGGCCCCGCCGCCGCTTCCTTCTTCCCGGGGACGTATATTTCCCCCATCGTCCCGACGACGATCTCCTTGGCGATGACGCCGGCGAGCAGCGACGACGCGGCCTCCCAGGTTCCGAACCCCAGGGGCTTGAAAACGGGCGCGATGGCCTGCCCGACCGCTCCCAGGTAAGAGTCCTTCTTGTGCTCCACGCCCCAGGGCAGGTTCAGGAGAAACCAGACGAGGACGGAGACGGCGAGGATGTAGGTCCCCGCCTTGTACAGGAAGTGCTTCCCCTTCTCCCACGTGTGGATCGCAAGGCTATTGCCCGAAGGCATCCGGTACGGGGGCAGTTCCATGATGAACATGGGGGATTCCCCCCGGAACAGGGTCCTCTTGAAGAGGATGCCCATCAGGACGGCCAGGACGATCCCCAAGACGTAGAGGGACCAGAGCACCGTCCCCGAGCGGGAGGGAAAGAAGGCGCCGACGAAGAGGACGTACACCGGCAGCCGCGCGCCGCACGACATGAGCGGGATGAGAAGGGCGGTCAGCGCCTTGTCGCGGGGGTTTTCCAGCGTCCGCGTCGCGTAGATGGCGGGAACGTTGCACCCGAAACCGAGAAGCATGGGGATGAAGGATTTCCCATGAAGGCCCATGCTGTGCATCGCCCGATCCATCACGAATGCGGCTCTCGCCATGTAGCCGCTCCCCTCGAGGAAGGTGATGAAGAACATCATGGCGAAGATGACGGGCACGAACACGAGGACAGACCCCACGCCCGCGATGACTCCGTCCGTCACGAGGGAGACCAGCCATTCGGGACCGCCGACGAGGCCGACCAGGACCCGGGTCCACCGGGTGAAAGGCCCGGCGGTCACGGCGCCGAGCCAGTCGGCGTAAGGAGCCGACACGTCGAAGGTGAGCTTGAAGACCAGCCACATGGCGGCCAGAAAGAGGGGGATCCCCAGGAACCGGTTCAAGGCGATCCGGTCGATCTTCTCGGTCAACTCGATCTTCCGGACGTCGGGCTTCGCCAGGACCTCCCGGGTCAGGCCGGCGGCCCGGGCGTACCGGGCGTCCGCCATGAGCGACTCGACGTCCTCGCCATGGGCGGAGGTCAGGCGCTCCGCCGCCTTGGCGGCCAGCGGCTCGATCCCTTGAAGGTCCGCCTCGTGGATGACGCGGCGGTCCCCCTCCAGCAGCTTGAAGGCCAACCATCTCCCGGGATACCTTCCCGCGAGATCCGGATGCCCGCGAAGGACCTCCGCCATGAGGACTTCGGCGGCGCCTTCGATGTCCCCGCCGTAGTGCAGGCGCCGCGGCCGGTGGCGGGAGGGGTCTCCCGCGGCCGCGGTCGCCGCGTCGATAAGCGCCTCGAGCCCCGCCCCCTTCGTGGCGACGGTCGGAACGATCCGGACGCCCAGGGCCCGCTCCATGGCCGTCACGTCGATCCGGTACCCCATCCTCACCGCCTCGTCGTGCATGTTCAAGGCGACGACGACGGGGATCTCCAGCTCGAGGAGCTGGACGGTAAGGTACAGGTTGCGCTCCAGGTTGGTGGCGTCGACCACGTCGATGATGACGTCGGGCCGCTCCTCGACCAGGTAGTCCCTGGCGACGACCTCTTCCTGGGTATACGGGCTCATGCTATAGGTGCCCGGCAGATCGACCAGCGCGATCCGTTCGCCGCGCCGTTCGAAGGACGCCTCCCTCTTCTCCACGGTGACGCCGGGCCAGTTGCCCACATGCAACCGGGTGCCGGCGAGCGAATTGATCAGGGTGGACTTTCCCGAATTGGGATTCCCGGCCACCGCGACGCGAAGCGGTACGGGTTCCGGGGCGGGTAACGGACGGACGGAATTCCGCATCGTCATTCCGGAACCTCCAGCAGAATTCCTTCCGCCTCCCTCTTCCTCAGGGACAGGTTGTAGTTCTTCACCGTGATCTCGATGGGGTCGCCCAGCGGAGCGACTTTCTCCACCTTGACCTCCTCGCCGACCAGCACGCCCATGTCCATCAGCCTTCTTTTCAACGGCCCGAGTGCGCCGATCCGCGCGATCCGGCCGCTTTGGCCCGGTTTCAGCATCGCCAGGTTCATCGTCCCCGCCTCCTCACCATGATTTTCATCGCCATCCCACGCCCCACGGCAATCCGGGAATCGTCGACTTTTACGAGGAGGGCTCCGCCTCCCCCGTTGTTCAGCATTTCGACCTCCTTGCCGGGCCGGATCCCCATGTCTTCCAGCCGGACGGCGGACCCTTCCCGTCCCTTGCCCCGGCACTTCCCGCAACAATGCCCATGGCCGTGTTCCAGGGCGGGAATTCCGTTTACCACCTCCGCCCTCTCGCCGTTTGCCAGCAGTCCCATCGGAAACATGGCGTTACCTCCTTAAAACGTCGCCTGTGCCTGGAAGAAGGCGTACGAGATGTCCTTCCCGCTCCCGGAGGCGTCCTTGAAGAAATCGCCGGTGAAGAACCGGTTCCCGGAAAAAATCACCGAAATGCGGTCATCCGCCTTGTAGGTGAAGATCAGGTTCGTCTCGAGGCCGATTCCCTTGCCGATCCCGGCAGGCGCCTTAACGGCCCTGGAGTAGTGCCCGTCCAGGGAGACGTTCAGCTTCTCCGTCACGTCGATCCCGCCCCCCGCGGTAAGGACGTGGAGGCCGCTCGCCCGCACGTCGTTCCCGGCCGGGTCGACGACGGAGAGTCCGGAGAGGTCGCCGATCACGCTCATGTCGCCGATGAGCGGAGTGTCGTTGTTGGGATTGTGAAACTCCGTGAACTTCCCCTCCTGCAGGTTCCCGTCGCCGGAGCCGTAGGCGTACGAGAGGAAGATCTTCCCCGGGTATCGTCCCAGAGGAGAATCGACGGTCACGTCCAGATGGCCGCCGTAGGCGCGGATGTCGTCATGTCTCAGCCCATCCCGGTTCTTCCTGCCGAACTGGCAGACCGGCTCCAGTTCATACGCGACCTTCCTGCCGATCTTCCCGGCGAGCCGGGTTCCGACGGAATAGGTCCGTTCGTGCTCGCCCCCGATGTGGGTGACGCCCGCTCCCCCGGTGTCGCGCAGGCCGTACAGGTCGATCGAAAGCGATTCCTTGAGCGCATACGTCGCGTATATCCCGTAGAGATTTCCCTGGATGTCTCCGGCCCATTTCCTCACATACCGGCCGCCGAACAGGTCGAGGGATAATTTCTCCAGGGGCTTCCACGACAGCTTCGTCGCGTCGAACGCGAGCCCGTCGAAGAACGTGTCGGCGCCCAGCAGGAAGTTGCCGCCGTAGGCGAGCTCCTGTCGTCCGGTCTTGAACACCACGTACTTCGCCGCGGGAATCCGGCCCTCCACATATCCCTGGTACAAGCTGAAGATCGAGAAATCCGAATCGTCGCGGAATGCGTACCACTGCCCTTCCACGCGTGCGGACAGGTTCGCCGACGGATTCGCGGAAACCGAGGGCCGAAAGCGGAAAAGGATCCGCCCTTCATCGTTCCCCGGGAAGAGGGAGAAATCCGCCAGGTTCCGGTTGCGCGCCCATTCGACTCGAAGCAGTCCTTCGACGCCGAATTGAATCGGGCCCAGGGCGAGAGGGTCGGGGGATTTCGACACATTTGCCGGTTCCGGAGCCGCCTCCGGACCGGCGACCGCGGGAAGCGAAGCCGCGCCGCAGGCCGGACCGGCGGAAACGGCCAGAAAAACCGCCAGGACGGGTCCGGCAAAGCGCGCTAGAGTATTCCGGGCGGAAACCGCGTTCATGCCGCACACTCCCTTTGTGCTTCGAAACGGGATCGAAGCCGCAACGTGTGATTCCGGGGTGCGCATGGCGCTACCCCTCACGTGGCGTCTTCACTGTGCGGCCCGAACGTCCGAACCGTAAAACGCCCCTATCGCACCGGCCGGCGGTTCTCGGCCGGCCTCGCCGGTCCGCTTCTTCAGCGACCGGCGAGGATTTCGATCAGTCTCCTGCGCGTCGCCTCCAGCCGCTTCGACTTGAAGGCGCTTCTTGTCTCCTCGAGAACGTCGATCGTCTCCCGGACGGCCGTTGTCAACCGCGCCAGGCGTGGACAGTCGATCAGAGGGCAGCCGACCACCCGATTCGCGGCGTCCATGTCTCCCACGACCCGCTTCAGAACGAGGCGCTGATGCTCGACCCGCTCGTGCATCTCCCCCGCGATCCGGTCGATGTACTCCCCGATCGCCGGACCGGAACAGGCCGCTCCAGGGAATGCTCCTCCGCCCGACGGCCGCTGAGGATCGTTCCTGCCCGATGCGCTCCCGGCCGGAGGCGTCCGGCCGCCGCCCTCCGTTTTGCACATATGCTCAGTCGTTTCATTCATGGGCGAAAAAAAATCACTCCACCGACACGTGGCGGACGCACTCCGCCATGAGGTTCCGGATATGGTCGTCGTCCAGCGAATAGTAGGCGATCCGGCCCTCTTTCCGGTACTTGACCAACCGCTGTCCTCTGAGGAGCCGCAACTGGTGAGATACGGCCGACCCGGTCAGCCTCAACAGGCGGGCCAGGTCGAGGACGCAGAGTTCCTGCCCCCCCAGCGCGGAGATGATCCGGACCCGGGTGGGATCGCTCAAGGCCGCGAAAGTCTCGGCCAGAGCCCGGACCATTCTGTCCCCCGGCATGGCGTCCCGGGCCGCGCGTACGCTCGCCGGATCGACGTACAGGGCCATCTCCGCACGTACCGCGCCCCGTCCCTTCGCTCCTGCGACCATTCCCGGCGTCCCTCCCTGAACCGGCGGATCGTACCTGGTTGATGAAACGACTGCTCATGTATAGCAGTGAGGCCCAGTCCCCGTCAAGAAAAAAATCGGGAGGCGGAGGTTTTCAACTTCTCCAGAACCTCCTCCAGCTCCCCCCATGTCGTCGTGCGCCCCAGGCTGAACCGGACCGCCCCCATCCCTTCCTCCGGCGGGGCGCCCATGGCGGCCAGGACGGGAGAAAGGGTCACCGATCCGGCGTGGCACGCCGATCCGGTCGATGCGGCGACCCCGGGGAGCGTCGAGAGAACTTCCGCGCCGACGCGGCCGACGAAGTTGACGTTCATCGTGTTCGGAAGCCGAGCCTCCGGATGCCCGTTGAGCGTCGCCTTCTCTCCGAAGATCCCTTCGAGCCCGTTCCAAAAACGGTCGCGCAGAACCTTGACCTGCGGCATCCCGATCCATTTCCTCGCGACCTCGCACGCGGCGCCCAGCGCCACGGCCAGGAGCACGTTCTCCGTCCCCGCCCGCCGCCCCGCCTCGTGCCCCGCGCCGTGGACGAACGGCTCGATCTTCGTGCCCTCCCGGATGTAGAGCGCCCCGATCCCCTTCGGCGCGTACACCTTGTGCCCGGCCACCGAGAGGAGGTCCACGCCCAGCTCGAAGACGTCGGCCGGGATCTTCCCCACGGTCTGCGCCGCGTCCGTATGGAACGGAATGCCCGCCTCCCTGGCGATGGCGGCGATCTCCGCGACCGGCTCGATGGTCCCGACCTCGTTGTTGGCGTGCATGACGGTGATCAGGACCGTCCGCGAAGTGATCGCTTTCCGCACGTCATCGGGGTCCACCATCCCGTACCGGTCCACCGGCAGGACCGTCACCCGCGCTCCGAGCCTCTCCAGGAAGCGACACGGATTGAGCGTCGCCGGATGCTCGACGGCGGTGGTGACGATGTGTTCGCCCTTGTCCCGGTTGGCGAAGAAGGCTCCCTTGATGGCATGGTTGTTCGACTCGCTCCCGCCGCTGGTAAATACGATCCCGGCCGGGTCGCAACCGAGGATGCCCGCCACCTGCCCACGCGCCTTCTCCACCGCATCCTTCGCGGGCATCCCGGCCCAATGAAGGGAGGACGGGTTCCCGTAGTGGTCGGTCAGGAACGGCCGCATCGCCGCGACCGCCTCCGGGCAGATCGGCGTGCTCGCGTTGAAGTCCAGATAGATCCGGCGGCTCACTCGACCCTCCTTTTCCCGTGCTCCAGGGCCGCCTCGAGCGCAGCGGCGCACACGGACAGGGAATCCGCAAGTCCGGTGTCTCCTCCCTTCTCGAAATCCTCATCCCGGGTCGCCATCGTGTTCGTCACGTGCGCAAGGCACACGACCGGCTTGCCCATGGCCCTTCCCAGGGAGAGAAGCGCCGCCGCCTCCATTTCCACGGAGACGATCCCTTCGTCCCGCCGGGAGGCGATGAGACGCTCCGTCTCCCGGAAAGGGGCGTCCGTGGTCCACGACGGGCCGGCGTGCACCGGGAACGGCAGCCCGGCGATCCGGCTCCGGACCGCGGCGACCAGCGGCGGATCCGCATCCGCGTACCGGCCGGGAGGCAGGTAGTGGCAGCTCGTCCCTTCGTCGCGCAATGCCCTGTCGATCAGCAGGAAAAAAGGCGGTGTGAAGCGTTCGGCAACGAGTCCCGCGGAAGAGATGCTGACAAGCGTGCGGCATCCGAGAGCGAACAGCTCCTCGGCGACGAGAACCGCGAACGGGGCGCCGATCGTCCCTCCGATTACGCCGTACTCGGCGCTCCCTTTCCTCCAACGGAAGAGGCGCGTGTGGAAACAGGGCCAGGCGGGATCTTCCTGTGCGCACCCCGTATCGGCGAGGTGCTGGAGAAGCTCCCCGTCGAAATCCAGCAGGCATCCTGCCGGGACGGAGACCTTCGGCAGCCGTTTCCGGATCCGGGCCGCCTCCAGCAGGTTGGCCGCCGTGAAGACGGGCGTTTCCGACGGTTCGTGTTCCAGAAAAGGTACCCGGGTATCTTCAGCCACGGGCCGCCACCTTCTCCTTCCCGCCCCTGGCCTTTTCCCGGTCGATCTGCTCCTTGGTCTTTCGGATGACCGGATGGTCCGCGGACAGCAACGTGAGCACTCCCTCGACCAGCTTCGGCCGGCTCAGGTAGTAGCACCGCAACGCGCCGTCCTGGGCGAAGTCGACGAGCTTCGCATTCCGAAGAACCGTGAGGTGCTGGGAGATGTTGACCTGGGAGACGGGCAGGATGTCCTCCATGTCGGTGACGCAATGCGTCCCTTTGCCCAGTTCAGCCAGGATCTGGAGTCGTGTGGGGTGCGCGAAGGCTTTGATGACTTCCGCCCGTTCGTATGCGCGGTCGGGATCCATATCTCCTCCTATTATATAATTAGAAGATTCTAATATAAGATTTCCGTCATTTTCAAGCGAGGCGCTCACCGTCTTGTCCGGACAGACAGGAACCTCCGAGTCGAACATGCCGGACGGTTTTCGTTGGTAACATTTCCGGGGTGCCTTTATCTCTATAGGCAGGAGGACGGAGGAACGATGCGGCGGGAAGAGGAAATCGACCTTGTCAGGAAAGCGAAGGAGGGCGACACCGCGGCCTTCGCCGTGATGATCCGCAGGTACCAGAATCTCGTGTACGCCACGGCGTTCCAGATACTGAAGGACACGGGCCTTGCGGAGGACGTCGCCCAGGATGCGTTCGTAACCGCGTTCCAGTCCCTGCAGGGGCTGCGAACGGAGGGCGCATTCCCTCCCTGGCTGCGGAAGATCACGAGAAACCTCGCCCTGACGGCGCGCAAGGAGCAGCGCCGTTTCGGGGCGATCGAAGAGGCGGGAGTACTTCAATCCCCCCCGGCGGATGCCGGACCGGAGTCCGAGAGGGAGCGGCACGAAGCCGACGCGTTCGGGGAAGAAGTGAAGCGAATCGTATCCTCGATGTCCGACACGCTCCGGTTCCCCATGCTGCTCTGCCACATCGACGATCTCTCCACCAGGGATGCCGCCCGGTTCCTCGGCATCACCGAGGGGGCGTTGAGGAAAAGGCTACACGACGGCAAGAGGAAGCTCCAGGAGCGGATCGTCCGGATGGCGGAGAGGAGTTTCCAGGTGTACCGGCTCCCGCCGGACTTCGCCAGGCGGTGCATCTGCGGATGCCGTCGATCGGAGGCGGCAAACCGGGAAAGGAGGTGACATGATGGCCAAGAAGTCGAACTGCGGCTGCGGGTGCGTTCCGCCGGGGAAGACGGCGAAACGGAAGGTCAAGACCGAAAAGGGGAAAACACCCCGGAAAAGGAAGTAGTTTTCTCTTCCCGGAAAATGTCTCCGCGGGGGGAAGCTCGATCGTCGTCTACCCGGAAAGGATCAGGACCTCCGCCTCTGTTCCACTGCTTATCCTTTCCGGGGGCCCAGGAGGACGGCGAGCTTCCCCGCCTGCGTCGCGTGCACCACCGCAAGCACCTCGTCGGCCGGATGAAGGATCAGGTCGGCGGCGGGGTGAAGCATGTCCCCCTTCCGAAGGATCGCCACCAGGACGCACGCATCCGGGAGGTTCAGTTCCCGCACCGCCTTGCCGGAGGCCGCCGCCTCCGGGTGGACCTTTTCCTCCACGAGGGAGAACTGCCCCTTGCGGAGCTTCAGAAGCGTCGTCATGTCCCCGAGCGACATCTCCTCCGCGATCAGGTGCCCCAGCAGATCGGCCTGGTTGAGCGCCATGTCCACCCCCATCTCGGGGGTGAACATCCAGGCGTTCCTCGGGTTCTTGACGCGGGCGATCGTCCGCGGAACGTGGAACTCGAACCGGGCCAGGCTGGTCACCACGAGGTTGGTCTCGTCCGCGCCGGTCACGGCCGCGACCACGTTCGCATGCCGGATCCCGGCGGCCTCGAGCACCGAGGGATCGGTCCCGTTCCCCGCAAGGATCGCTCCCGGAGGCAACTCCCGCCGCAACATCGGCATCTCCCCGGGGGAGGTCTCTACGACCTTGACCCGGTGCCCCGCGGAAAGGAGCAGCGCCGCCAGGTACGAACCCACCTTGCCTCCCCCCACCACGATCGCGTTCATCGACATGGCGCGTCCCCCTTTCCTACTGCAGCCCCAACAGCTTCCGGAGGCGGCCGGCCGAAGACGCCAGCACCGCCACGTGGACCAGGTCCCCCTTGTGGAACACCGTGGCCGGCATGGGAAGGAAGGTCTTCCCGGCGCGGCTGATCGAGACGACATGGGCCTCGCCCGCCACCGTCAGCTCGGTCACCGTCCGTCCTGCCAGGAGGGGCGGGACCTCCGCTTCGACGACGTCGACCTCGCCGCTGCCGAGGCTCGCCACGGTGTCGAGGCCGGAGTAGCAGAGCAGCTCGGCCATCCGTTGGATCCCCCACGTCACCGGCGTGATCGTGTGCAGTCCCAGCCGCCGGTAGATCTCCGCCTTGCGGGGGTCGTAGAGCCGGGCGACCACACGCGGGACGTGGAAGACCTGCAACGCCAGCCGCGCGGCGACCACGTTGGCCTCGTCGCTTGCGGTTACCGCCGCCAACCCGTCGGCCCGTTCCATTCCCGCGGCGAGAAGCGTCTCACGGTCGATGGCGTTCCCGGCAACCGTCCTTCCGTTGAAGGACGGTCCCAGGCGGTCGAATGCCGTCGGATCCGCATCCACCACGGTCACCGCGTGGTCCTGCAACGAAAGGGTTTGCGCGAGCCCCGCGCCCATCCGGCCGCAGCCGATGACGATGATCTTCATGGGGCACCTCCCGGGCTGGTCGCCCGCTCCCGGAACCGGAGCAGCGCCTTGCGGCCCTCGTCGGCCAGAAGCAGCGCGGGGACGCACAGGAGGAGGAATCCCCATCCCTGCGCGGGAAACCCCGCCGTTCCGAAGATGGATTGCAGGAACGGGACATGAACGATCAGGAGCAGAATCCCAACCTCCGTGGCGATCCCGATCCAGACGAGGCGGTTCCGGAAGAATCCGGCGTGAAATGCCGAGGCGCGCTCGGTCCTCTGGGCGAAGAGGTTCCCCACCTGGGTGGCGACCACGGCGGCCAGCGTCATCGCCGTGGCGGACCGGTAGAGCGGTCCGTCCGATGGAAGATCGATCCACCTCCCCCAGTATCCGTTCGTCCAGTATACGAAGTAGAACGCCGCCATCGCCGCCGCGCTCTGGATCGCTCCCAGGAAGAGATAGGCCCGCACCAGGAGGGACCCCGTGATCGCGTGCTCCGACAGCCTGCGGGGCGGCCGATCCATCAATCCCGGCTCGGGCGGCTCCCCCCCCAGCGCCAGGGCGGGGACGAGGTCGGTTCCCAGGTCGATCGACAGGATCTGCATGATGTTGAGCGCCAGCGGGATGCGCCCCGCGGTGAAGGCGAAGAGGATGAACGGCACCGCCTCGGGAGCGTTGCTCGTGAAGATGTAGGTGAGGAACTTCTTGATGTTGGCGTACACGGCGCGCCCCTCTTCCACCGCGTTGACGATGGAGGCGAAATTGTCGTCGGCCAGGACCATGTCGGCGGCCTCCTTGGCCACGTCCGTCCCGGAGAGACCCATCGCCACCCCGATGTCGGCTTTTTTCAGGGCGGGGGCGTCGTTCACCCCGTCGCCGGTCACCGCCACGATGTGACCCATCTCCTGCAGGGCGCCGACCACCCGCAGCTTGTGCTCCGGCGTCATCCGGGCGAGGATCAACTCGTCCCGGAGCGCTCCCCGGAGGGCCTCCTCCCCCATCCCGTCCAGCTCGGCGCCGTTCACCAGGCGGGGCTTCGGGGTGCGCAGGATCCCGATCCGGCGGGCGATGCTCTCCGCGGTCAGCGCGTAGTCGCCGGTGATCATGACGATCCGGATCCCGGCCCGGTGGCACCGGGATACCGCCTCGACGACCTCCGGCCGGGGCGGATCCATCATCGCCGCAAGTCCGAGGAGGGTGAGGTCCCGTTCGATCTCCCCGGCCTCGTCGCCTTCGGCGGAGACCGGCAGGCGCCGTTCGGCGACCGCCAGCACGCGCAGTCCCGCCCGGGCGAGATCGTCGTTGGCCGCGTTCACCTGCACCGTTTCCGCTTCCCCGAGATCCCGGTCCTTACCCCCCCATCGGATGCGCGAGCAGCGCCGGAGCACCTCCTGGGGGGCTCCCTTCACGCGGACCGTCCGGTTCGCGGCCGATGCATGGACCGTGGCCATCCGCTTCCGCCGGGAGTCGAAGGGGATCTCGCGGATCCTCGGAGAGCCCGCCGCCTCGGCCTCGAGGTCGATCCCGAACTTGGCGACCGCGACCTTCAGCGCCGCCTCCGTGGGATCGCCCAGGATGGACCACCGTTCCGATGCGGCGCCCGGCGAGATCAGCCGCGCGTTGTTGCACAGCCCGCCGCACAGAAGCAGGAGACGAAGGTCGGCGCGGAGGGGGTCGTCCTGCGGAAGAGGGCGGCCATCGACGAGGAACGCCCCTCCCGGCGCGTATCCCACGCCGGTCACGGATACCGTCCGCCCCGCGACCCACAGCTCCCGCACGGTCATCTCGTTCTGCGTGAGCGTTCCGGTCTTGTCGGTGCAGATGACCGTGGTGCACCCCAGCGTCTCGACGGCCGAGAGCCGCTTGACCAGCGCCTTTCGGCGGGCCATCCGCTGGACGCCCAGCGCCAGGGAGAGGCTCACCGTCGGCAGCATCCCCTCCGGCACGAACGCCACGATCATTCCCAGGGCGAAGAGGAATCCTTCCGCCGGTGGCATCCGCGCAAGGAGGACGGCCAGGGCGAAAAACAGAAGGCCCACTCCCGTGGCCAACGCGCTCACCGCCCGGGTCGCCCGCTCCATCTCCTTCTGCAGGGGGCTGCGTTCCCCCTCCATCCCCTGCGTGAGGCCGGCGATCTTCCCGAACTCCGTCTCCATGCCGGTGGCGAATACGACCGCGGTCCCCGTTCCCGCGGCTACACCGGTTCCGGCGAACACCAGGTTGGGAGTCTCGGTCCGGGCCAACCCCTGCGCCGGGGCGGGGTCGCACATCTTGCGAACGGGGTGGGACTCGCCGGTCAAGGTGGACTGGTCCACCCGCAATTCCGCCTCCGCGACGAGGCGGGCATCCGCGGAGATGTGCTCACCTTCCGACAGAAGGAGCACATCGCCCGGAACGAGCGTCGACGCCTCCACCCGTCGCTCCTCCCCTCCCCGGACGACGCGGGCATGCGCCGGAAGGAGCCGCCGCAAAGCCTCCGTCGCCTTCTCCGCTTTGTACTCCTGCCAGAAGCTGAAGCAGCCGTTGACCACGTTGACCGCCCACACCGCCGCGCCGAGCTCGGGCATACCGGCGAGAAATCCGATCAGCCCGCCTGCCCAGAGCAGGAGGGCCATCCGGTGGGTGAACTGGGACAGGAACTTCACGGAGAGGGAGGTGCCGCGCACCTCGCGAATCGCGTTGGGACCGTGGCGACCAAGGCGTTCCTCTATTTCCGATCGGGAAAGGCCTTCCGGCCGGGAGGAGAGCGCCGCGTGCACCTCTCCGACGCGAAGGGCATGAACGGGAACGGCGGGACCGGCCGAGGCGCCGGAGGGAGAAGATTCCCGGGTGTGCCCTGCGAAAGGATTCATGGGCGCTCGCGGCCTTTGCCTTCCTCTTCGGGGACAACGGTTCACGGCACGCGGTTCCATTCTAATCCCCCGGCGCGGAGAGGAGGCAAGGAAAGGTTACCGTCCGTCGAGCGGGATAAAGCGGGTTTATAATGGATTCCTATCCGGACATCGGGAGGAAACGAATGGGCCACCTTCTGCACTCGAAAAGCAGCCTCGTACCGCTGATCGACCGCCTCAACCGGTTTCCCGTCGGGCTGGTGGACAACGAGAAGTTGCGGGAGATCCTGTCGCTCCTCTTCGAGGAGAAGGAGGCGTTCGTCGCCTCCCGTTTCCCCCTGGCGGAGACGACGTTGCCGGAGTTGAGCCAACGGACGAAGATGCCGCCCGAAGAGCTGCTCCCGGTCCTCGACGCCATGGCCGACAAGGGGCTCATCATCGACATGCCGTTCCAGGGGACCACCTACTACCTTCTGCTGCCCGGCCTCATCGGATTCTTCGAATTCACCTTCATGAAACGGCGCACCGACCTGCCGATGGCGAAGCTCGCCCGTCTCATGGAGGAGTATCTGAACGAGGGGAGCCAGGCCGCGGAGATGTTCGGCGGCAAGACCCCGCTCACCCGGTCGCTGGCGTACGAGGAGCACATCCCCGTTTCGTCCGAGATCACCACCTACGAGCGCGCGCGGGAAATCATCCGGGAGGCCGGGTACGGCGCGGTCCAGATGTGCTACTGCCGCCACAAGAAGGAGCACGTCGGGGAGACGTGCAAAAAGGGAGCGCCCACGGAGGGGACGTGCATTTCGCTGGGGGCCGGAGCCCGGTTCATGACCCGACGCGGGTTCGCGCAGGAGAAAAGCGTCGACGAACTGCTGGCGCTCCTCGACCGGGCGCGGGAGCTGCGGCTCACGCACATCACCGACAACATCCGCCAGAAGCCGTCGTTCATCTGCAACTGCTGCTCCTGCTGCTGCGAGATCATGCACGGGGTGCAGGCGGGGTTCCACAACGGCGTCGGCAAGACCGGGTTCACGGCCGTCATCGAGCCGTCGCGCTGCGAATATTGCGGCGAATGCTTCACGGCGTGCAACGTGAAGGCGATCGGCCCCCCGAAGGGAGTGCGCTTCGGGGCCGGGGAGAAGCGGTACGCGGCGGTGCGGGAGGAGGTGTGCCTGGGGTGCGGAGCGTGCGTCTCCGCGTGCGGGAAGGGGGCGCTGACCATGGTCCCCGCCGACAACCGGGAGATCCCCCCGCTGAAGAAGCGGGATCTCCAGCTGCAGATGCTGAAGGAGAAGGGACGGCTTCCTTCCGTTCCTTGAAAGAAGAATGGAAGTGCGCAATCACGAACCCGAAGAGGTGAGCCGAATGCCGAAACCGTTCGGGAAGACGACGATCGGAAGGATCGCCGTGCGGAACCGGAT
The DNA here is from genome assembly GCA_016234845.1 of Deltaproteobacteria bacterium. Lineage (NCBI taxonomy): Bacteria > Pseudomonadati > Myxococcota > Myxococcia > Deltaproteobacteria bacterium. Next base: position 15,971 of record JACRNP010000094.1, read on the forward strand.
CGTCCGGTCCGCCACGTGGGAAGGGATGTGCGACGGGAACGGCGCCCCGACGGAGAAGCTGTTCTCCTGTTACGACGCGCTCGTCGGGGGAGGCGTCGGCCTCGTCATCGCGGGGTACGCGTTCGTATCCCCCGAGGGGAGGCAGGCCCCCGGAAAGATGGGGATGCACGACGACACCCTGGTTCCGCGCTTGAAGGCGTTGACGGGGCGGGTCCACGACAAGGGAGGGGTGATCGTCGCTCAGCTCCGCGCTTGAAGGCGTTGACGGGGCGGGTCCACGACAAGGGAGGGGTGATCGTCGCTCAGCTCGTCCACGCCGGCGGCCAGGGGAACCGGCAGCTGTCGGGGCATCCTCCCGTCGCCCCGTCGGCGGTCTCTCTCCCCTTCTACGGCGAGCTCCCGGCGGAGCTCGACCGTGCGGGGATCGGGCGGATCGTCTCGGATTTCGCAAGGGCTGCCGCCCGGGCGAAAGAGGCGGGATTCGACGGCGTACAGCTTCACGGCGCCCACGCCTACCTGCTGTCGCAGTTCCTCTCGCCGCTGTCGAACGTTCGGGGAGACGAATACGGCGGCACGATCGAAAACCGCGCCCGGTTCCCGGTGGAAGTCGTCCGCGCCGTCCGGCGGGCCGTGGGGAACGACTACCCGGTATGGATCAAGCTCAACGGGGACGACTTCGTGGAGGGGGGGACGACGGCGGTGGATGCGGCGTCCGTCGCGAGGATGCTCGAATCCGCCGGAATCGACGCCATCGAGGTCTCCGGCGGGACGCCGGCGTCGGGCGGAAATACCCCTGCCCGCTCCCCCATCGATTCCGTCGAGAAGGAGGGGTACCACCGCGCCCTCGCCCGCGGGATCAAGCGGCAGGTCAACATCCCCGTCGGCGCGGTCGGCGGTTTCCGGTCCCTGTCCGTGATCGAGGACGCCCTCGCGTCCGGGGACGCCGACTTCGCCTCCCTGTCGCGCCCCTTCATCCGCGAGCCGGGGCTGGTGAACCGGTGGGCGTCGGGCGACCGCGCCCGGGCCGCCTGCGTCTCGTGCAACGGCTGCTTCCTTCCCGCACGCCGGGGCGACGGCATCCGGTGCACGCAGGTCCCGGCGGCCGGGGGGTAACCCTTTCGGTCCATTTG
>JACRNP010000095.1 GCA_016234845.1 Deltaproteobacteria bacterium
CCGGGTGGCAGCAGCCGGTGATGGTGACGATCCCCTTCCCCTCGACGTTGACGTAGAGCACCTGCTCCCCGCGGGTCTTGAGGAAGATCGGCTGGTCGAAGACGACGGAGGCGCAGCCGGGGAACAGGAGGTGCGCGCCGGGGGGCATCTCCTCCACGGTTCCCGTGTGGCCGGACCGTTTCAGCAGCTCCAGGCTCCGGGCGGAGAATCCGGACGGGATCATCAGCTTCACGTCGGGGCGGTATTTGACGACGGCGGGCATCCCCCAGAAATGGTCCACGTGCTCGTGGGTCACGTAGACGAAGTCGATCTTCCCGCCGGCCAGGAGCCGGTCCACCCCCTCGCGGCGGAACACCGCGTCCATGTACGCGACGTCCCAGCCGACGTCCATCAGGATCCTCCACGGCCGGCCGTCGCCCGCGACGGCCTCGACCAGCGCCGACACCCCGGCGGCGTTCCCCGGCGTCCACTTCACGTCGAACTGGTCTGCCGACAGCCCGCCCGCCTCGCGCACGTCCAGACGCATCCGCGCGTTGTCGTGCCACGACAGCTCGGACAGGCACCGCACGGTCAGCGCCTTCGCGGTCCCCAACGCCAGCTTCCCCATCGGTCGCCTCCTCGAATGTCTTCCCTTATATTACCTTAGAAGAATACGAGGGTGATCAATGCGAAGACGGGGAGGAGGACGGTGCACGACCAGGCCATGTAGCCGAGGAACGACGGCATCCGGACCCCCGCCTCCTCCGCGATCGCCTTCACCATGAAGTTGGGGGCGTTGCCGATGTAGGTGTTGGCCCCCATGAAGACGGAGCCGGCGCTGATCGCCCGCAGGACCGGCGGGGAGACCCCCGCCACCAGCCGCTCCCCTCCCAGCCCCTGCGCCAGGCTGAAGAAGGTGAGGTACGTGGGGGCGTTGTCCAGGAAGGAGGAGAGCGCCCCGGACGCCCAGAAGAATTGCGCGGGGGACGTCACGCCCAGCTCGCCGCCGCGGGCCTGCAGGATGAGCAGCGCGGGGATCATGGTGGCGAAGATCCCGGCGAACAGGATGGCCACCTCCGCGATCGGGTGGTACGTGAACTCGTTCTCCTCCCGGATCTTCGCGGGGGTTTTCCAGACGGATACGGCCGCGGCGGCCGCCATCCCGATCTCCCGCCACGGGGTCGGAAGGAAGACCGCCCCGATCACCGCCGCGAGCAGAAGGATGTTGATCTTCCCGTCCACCGACACCGGGACCCTCTCCCCCCCCGCCGGCTCCTCCCGGAGCTCCCCCGTCGCGCCCGCCTCGACCGCCTCGAGCGCACGGGCGCGCCGGTCGACGATGTAGAAGATCCCGATCACCAGGCCGCAGGCGGATAGCCACAGCGGCCAAAGAGCGCGCAGCGGCCACAGGAACGGGACGCCCCGCAGGTACCCGAGGAAGAGCGGCGGGTCGCCGATCGCCGTCAGCGCCCCCCCGACGTTCGCGACGATGAAGATGAAGAAGACCACCACGTGGGCCGCCCGCCGGCGGTGGGCGTTCGCCCGCAGCAGCGGCCGGATCAGGAGCATCGAGGCCCCGGTGGTCCCGAGGACGTTGGCCATCAACGCGCCCGCGCCGAGGGCCGCGCAGTTGATCCCCGGGGTCGCGCGCAGCGTCCCCCGCAGGAGGATCCCTCCCGACACGGTGAAGAGGCTCCCCAGGAGCACGAGGAAGGAGACGTACTCCGTGACGGCGTGGAGCAGCTCGCGCGGGGCGCGGACGAGGAAGAACAGCGCCACCGGCAGGCCGAGCGCCAGGCACACCTTCCCGTAGTGGCGCGCCCAGAAACCGGCCGCGACCAGCGGAAACAGGGCGATCGCAAGGAGAAGGCAGGCGAACGGGAGAACCGACCAGACCGGGAGGGAGAGGCCGATGGCGATCCGATCGGCGGCGGTCACGGTCGACCCGCCGCCCTACATGTACAGGAACAGGTGACGGCGGCCCTCCTCGAGGAGACGGCCGGTGACCGAGTGCCCCAGCAGGTCGTCCCACCAGTGCTCCCCCCACCCGCCCAGGACGACGACGTCCGCGCCTTCCGCCTCGCAGAACGCGGAGAACGCCTCGAGCCGGGGACCGGGGATCACCCGTTCCTCCCACGCCGGATATCCCGCGTCGGCCAGGAGCTCCCGCGGGCCGGAGAGACGCGCCTCCCCCGCCGCGCGGGAGTCGTCGACGGCGAGGAGGATTCCGCGGGACACGGACTTCCACAGGGAGAGGCGCGCCATCGCACCGATGGCGCGCTCCGTGCGGGGCCCGCCGCCGCACCCCAGCACCACCGTGCGCACCGGCCGGAACGGGGAGCACGCGAGCAGGACCGGGATCCCGCCGTCCCGCATCACCGAAAGGACCAGCCGGCCCGGGGCGTCGCCCTGGTCCGGGTCGAAGTGGGAGGCCGCGGCCGACACCAGCACGTCGAACCCGCCCGCCGCGGCGATGAGCTCCCGCTCCGGCTCCCCCTCCCGAACCTCTCCCTTCGCCGGGACCCCGGCGTCCGCAACGATCCGGGTCGCCTCCCGGACCGACGCCGTCCCCTCGGCCGTCATCCGCTTCTCCACCTCGTCGGCCGCGTGGCGGGCCAGGTGGAAGGCCCCCGGCCGGGCGCCTTCCTCGATCCGCCGGATCTCCCCCCGGTCCACGATCGAGAGGACCCGGATCGACCCGCCGTGCGACTTCGCAACGTCGACCGCCAGGGTGAGGGCGTCCCGGAAGGAGGGGCCCCGGAAGACCGGCAGGAGGACGTTCACGTCAGATCACCGTCAACCGCTGCAGATCGAGGTCCCCCCCCGCGTGCGTCCGGCCGATCCTCCACGCCCCCTCGCCTTCCCGCCGAAGCGCGTCGCACAGCGCATCGGCGGAAGCCGCGGGGACGAACATCAGGAGCCCCCCGGAGGTCTGCGGGTCGGCGAGCAGAAGCGCCTCCTCCGTGGAAATCATGGGAGGGAACCGGACCCGGCCGGCCTGGTGGGCGACGGTGTCGCGCACTCCTCCCGGGATCGGCGGCCGGCCGAACGCGCGGTGGACCCATCCGGACCCGGGAAACCCCCTGGCGCCGGTCAAGGCGTCGATCCGCCGGCACTTGAGAAGCTCCCGGACGCCCGGGAAGAACGGGATGTCCGCGTGCCGGATCTCGGCGACCAGCCCGCTGCCTTCCAGCACCTCGAGGAGGTGGCCCGTGAGGCCGAACCCGGTGACGTCGGTGGCGGTGGAGATGCCGACCTCCCGCCCCGCCCTGGCGGCGCCGGCGTTGAGACGCGACATCGACGCGATCACCGACGCTTCCGTCGCCTTCGGGCAGACCCCCCACCGGATCGCGGTGGTCGCCACCCCGGTCCCGAGCGGCTTCGTGAGTATGATTTCGTCCCCCGGCTTCGCGCCCCGGTTGTGCCAGACCCGGTCGGGGTGCACCCTCCCCGTCACGGCGAGGCCGAACTTGGGGACGTCGTCCTTGACCGTGTGCCCCCCGATGATGCAGATCCCGGCCTCCTTCGCCTTCGCCGCGGCTCCCGCCATCACGTCCGCCAGGAGCGGAAGCGTCTTCGCGTCGTCGGGGAAGGCGGCGATCGCGAGGGCGTAGAGCGGCTCCCCGCCCATCGCGTAGACGTCGCTCAAGGAGTTCGCGGCGGCCACCTCGCCGTAGGTGTACGGGTCGTCCACGATCGGGGTGAAGAAGTCGAGGGTGGCGATCAGCGCCTGGTCGTCCGACATCCGGAACACTCCGGCGTCGTCGGAGTGGCTGCTTCCGACCAGCACCCGCGGATCGTCGGGCGGCGGGAGGGCGGACAGTATCCGGGCAAGGACCCCCTGCCCCAATTTCGACGCTCAACCGGCGCAGGACGACAGGTGGGTCAGGAAGATCTTCTCTCGGTCGCTCAAGCTCCCCGGTGCCTCCGGCGCCGCCCGTCAGGCCGCGACACGGATGGGAACCTGGATCTCGGTCAGCATGTCGTCCTGGCTCCCCCCCGAATGCGGCTCGGGCGCGACGAAAAACAGTTCGCGGGTCTCCCCGATCGCCTCGTACCGGTTCTCCCGGAGCCAGTCTAACACTTTTTCATACGTGCACTGGATCCACTCGTACGGCCCCCGGTGGACGAACACGGCGACCACCGTCTCCGGAAGATCGACGATCTCCGTGCCCGGGACCTCCCGGTCGGGGTCCTCGTTCAGGGGAAAGAGGACCCGGTACTCCGAGTGGAACGCGTCGGGGATCCGGATCGCGCCTTCGCGCAGGCCCAGAGCGGGCTGGCGGAACATCAGCCTCCACTCCATCGCCTTGTCGTAGAGCCGGGTGAGCGCCGAGTCCACCCCCCAGAGCGACAGGTTCCCGCTGATGCCGATGGCCCGGATCCGGGGTACGGTCCGTATCTCGTGAAAGGGTGTCATCGGGATCCTCCTTCCGTGCCGGTTTCCCTACACCCTGAGATGGCGCGGCAAGCCCCCGCCGATTCCCGCCGGGAAGGGATTTCCGAACAGCGGGTTTGCAACCTCCCGTGAAATCGACAATAAAACTGCGTTTAGAAAATCGCTTGACACCCGTTTTCCGGTTGGGGTACAAAATAGGGAAATCATATTTTACAGAGTAAAACCGCTATCCCCGAAAGGAGGTGGACCCGGTACGTATCGACAACGCAAGGGGACCGTTGGGTTGATGGAGTATCAGGGAGCAAGGGTCAACACGAGATAAACCGGAAGGAGGGGGAAACAGAATGGCAGAGGAGAAGTTGACGAACCGGTGGTTGATGGTTGCCGCGGCGTTGGTGCTCCAGCTGTGCCTTGGCGTTCTGTACGCCTGGTCGGTGTTCCGCGCACCGCTGATGAAACAGTTCGGCTGGACGGTCAAGGAGGCGGGCTACCCGCTGATGGCGTCGTTCTTCTTCTTCGCGGTGGGGATGATCGTCGCCGGGCGGTGGCAGGACAAGGCTGGCCCGAGGAAGGTCGCCATCGTCGGCGGCGTTCTTCTGGCCGCGGGTTGCATCCTGGCCGGCGCGATCGGCCAGACGGTCGGCGGGATGGTCTTCGCGTACGGCATCCTCGGCGGCCTGGGCGTCGGGTTCGCCTACGTGACCCCGATCGCCACCTGCATCAAGTGGTTCCCCGACATGAGAGGGACCATCACCGGCCTCGCGGTGTTCGGCTTCGGCGCCGGCACCCTGGTCTTCGGGCCGCTGATCAACAAGCTCATCAGCAGCATGGGGTTGTCCCAGACGTTCTTCGCGGTCGGGGCGATCATGCTCGTGTGCGTCTGCGGCGCGGGCTCCATGTTCAAGGTCCCGCCCGCCGGCTACAAGCCGGCCGGCTGGAATCCTCCGGCGGCGGCGGCCGCCACGGTCACCAAGGCCGACTGGACCCCGAACGAGATCATCGGGAACGGCCAGTTCTACGTCCTCTGGCTCATCTACCTGTTCGGCGCGGCGGCGGGCCTCATGATCATCGGGCAGGCCGTTCCCATCGGGCTGGAAGTGGCCAAGCTCGACAAGGCGGTCGCGGCGGGCGGTCTCGGCACGATGGCGCTTCTGAACGGCCTCGGCCGGCTGGTCCACGGGTCGATCTCCGACAAGCTGGGCCGGAAGAACACCGTCATCCTGTGCTTCTGCGAATACCTCGTGGCGTTCCTGCTGCTGCTCCCGAACGCCGACACGTTCACCAAGTGGCTCGTCGGAATCTGCATCGTGGGGTTCTCCTACGGCGGATACCTGGCCATCATGCCCTCGATCACGGCCGACTACTTCGGCACGAAGTCGCTGGGCGCGAACTACGGTTACCTGTTCACGGCGTGGGGCGTCGCAGGCGTGTGCGGCCCCTTCATGATCGACGCGATCAAGTCGTCGACGGGCGCCTTCACGAACGCGATGTACTACATCTCGGTCGCGTGCGTCGCGGGCATCGTCCTGGTCTTCATCTCCAAGAAGCCGGAATTCAAGGGAGCCTGATCCGGATTCCCTTTTCCCGGCTTTCGCGGCACGGAAAGGCCCCTCCCCGAGGGGCCTTTCCTTTTATTGCCTCCCCTGCAGGGTCCGGATGTGGGCGAGCGCGGACGAGACGAGCGTGTCGCCCCGGTATCCGCCTTCCAGCACCGAGACCACCCGCCCCTGGCAGTGCCGGTCCGCGATCGCAAGGAGCGCCCGCGTCATGTGGACGTACCCTTCCTCGGTGCACTCCAGGTCCGCCACGGGGTCGTCCCTGTGCGCATCGAAGCCGGCGGACAGAAGGATCAGCTCCGGCCAGAACGCCTCCACGGCGGGCACGACCTCGCGATCGAACTCCTCGATCAGCTCCCGGTCCCCCGCGTGCGGCACCAGCGGGACGTTGAGCGTCGCCCCCACCCCCGCTCCCTTCCCCTTCTCCATCCGGCGGCCGGTTCCCGGGTAGCAGAATGAAGGGTGTTCATGGATGCTGACGAAGAGCGTCTCCGGGTCCTCCGCGAACAGATCCTGGGTCCCGTTGCCGTGGTGGACGTCCCAGTCGACGATGCAGATCCGGGAGATCCCGTAGGCGGAGCGGGCGTAGGCGGCCCCGACGGCCACGTTGTTCACGAAGCAGAACCCCATCGCCGAGTCGCGTCCCGCGTGGTGCCCCGGCGGCCGCACGGCGCAGAAGACGTTGTCGGCCCGGTCGGTGAACACGGCGTCGATCCCCGCCATCACCCCGCCGGCCGCCAGCAGCGCGGCGTCGTAGCTCCCGGCGCCGATCGCGCAGTCCTGGGTGGCGAAGTACCGGTCGCCCCGCTCGACCGCACCCCGGAACGACTCGAGGTACGCCGGGTCGTGGACGGCGTGGAGCGCCTCCATCCCGGGGGTGTACGGTTCCAGGAGGATCAGGCTTTCGAGCATCCCCTCCCGGCGGATCGCCTCGCCCAGCATCGAAAGCCGTTTCGGCCCCTCGGGGTGGCCGGCCGGCGTCCCGTGCGAAAGGTACGCATCCGACCCGACGAACCCGGTGCGCCTCGGCGTGTCCGTGTAGATCACCTTGTGGCCGTCCCACGGGTCCGCGCACAGGAGGAACGCCTTCCCGAGGGGGAAATGGAACAGGTCGGTGTGCGTGTCGTCCCGGCGTAAGGTGTAGTACCCTTCCCGGTTCCGCCAGAGGGGGATCATCAGGTCCCGCCGGAAGGCGGCGACGTCGGTCATGTGGGTGAGCCGCCGCACCTCCTGCTCCTCCACCGGGAGGCCCAGGTCGCGGACCAGTGCGAGGAGCCGGTCCCGCATCTCCTGGAACCGCTCGCGGTCGGTGCAGTCGAACCCCTCCTTCGCCCAGTAATATTTCCCCACCGAAAGGGACGCCTTCAGGCGGAAGAGGTGGAAACCGAGGTCGTGGAAGAGGCGTTCGTAGAGTCGGAAGAGGGAGGAGGCGTACCCGGTGCTCTGCGCGGTGAGGGCGATCCCCTCGATGTAGACCACCCTCCGGCCCGGACGCGTCGGGAACGGGAGCCACCGCACGACCCGGTCCCGCTCGCGGTACAGGGCGAGGGTCATGTGGCCGACCGCTTCCTCCCCGCGCGTGATCTGGCAATCGTACAGGAGCCGCCCGCTCCCGAACAGCAGGAGCCCCTCGGAGTGCGTGAACCCGTGCACCTCGGGGGAAAGGAAGCCAAGGAGATCTCCGGGGGAGACGCGGTGGGCGAAGAGGTCCCGCCAGAGGGAAATCATGCGGTGGGCGGGCGGCGGCTTGCGGATGAGGAACGGAGACCCCTTGCCGCTCTTCTTCAGGACAGACGGGTTCAACTCCGCGCCGAAGAGCCGGTTCGCGGAGATCAGCCGGTCGAACCCGTCCACGATGTCGCGTTCCGGGATGGGCTCCCCGGCCCACCCGGCCCGCGTGCCGTTTTCCGTCATTGCCCCCCCGTGAGCGTCCTCATTAGAGGATGGACCGCATGCCGGCGCGCCCGGGACGGGCGGAGGACAACGGGATGGCGGGAGACGCGCGGGCGGTCATCCGGATCGCCGCCGTGGGCGACGTGATGATGGGTACCACCTTCCCGGAGGAGATCCTGCCGCCGGAGGACGGGGCGACGCTGTTCCGGGCGGTTCGACCGCTCCTCTCCGGGCACGACGTCGTCTTCGGCAACCTCGAGGGGCCGCTGACCGACGTGGAAAAATCGCCCAAGTGTCCCAATCCGCGCCGCAACGGACGCCCCTGCTTCGCCTTCCGCACCCCGCCGCGCTACGTCCGGCTTCTTTCGACGGCGGGATTCACGGCGATGAACGTCGCCAACAACCATTCGCTCGACTTCGGGATGGAGGGGCTGGACAACACCCTGTCCGTGCTCGACGAATCGGGGATCCGGCCGGTCGGCGGGGAGCGGGTCGCGCGGTTCACGATCGCCGGGAAACGGGTGGCGGTCGCCGGCTTCTCCTACTCCCTCCGGACGAGGTATGTTCACCCGCTGCTGGACCTCGACCGGGCACGGGAGATCGTGGCGGAGTTGAAGAGCGCGAACGACTTGGTCGTCGTTTCGTTCCACGGGGGGGCGGAAGGGGCGGACGCGATGCGGGTCGCCGACGCCGACGAGACGTTCCTGGGGGAGGAGCG
>JACRNP010000096.1 GCA_016234845.1 Deltaproteobacteria bacterium
ACATCGACATCTACCGGGAGTGGGCGCGCGTGGTATCCGGCAAACCGTTCTCGACGGCCTGGTCGCGCGCGTGGCACGTCGCCTACATCGGCAGGAAACGGAGCAAGCGGTACACGCGGTCGCACGAAGAGGTCCTCCGGTCCCTGGGCCCGCTCGTCTGCCACCACGAGGAGATGAACTCCATCTTCCGTGCCGCGATCGGGGATTACGGCTACCTCGTCCGGTCGAAGGAGCGGGAAGAGGTCCTGGCCGCCGCCCGCCTCGTCCACGAGACCGCGTGACGGCGGGATAAGGAACCCCGATGAACGTCGAATACCACCGTCAATGGAGCCGACACCTCGGGCGCGACATGGAGCTCAAGGTGTACGGCCACGCCGGGAAGCCGGTGGTGGTGTTCCCGTCGTCCGGCGGGCGGTTCTTCGAGTACGAGGATTTCGGGATGGTGGAGGCGTGCCGGCCGTTCATCGACTCCGGGGCGGTCACCCTCTTCACGGTGGACAGCGTCGACCGGGAGTCGTGGCTCAACGCCTCCGCCCACCCGGCGGACCGCGCCAGGCGCCACAACGACTTCGACCGGTATATCGTGGAGGAGGCGGTCCCCTTCATCCGGGAACGCTCCCCGGACTCCTCGGGGCTCCTCGCCACGGGGTGCAGCATGGGGGGGTACCACTCCGCGAACTTCTTCTTCCGCCACCCGGACGTGTTCGACGCGGTGATCGCCCTCTCCGGCGTCTACAAGCTCACCCGCTTCGTCGGCGACTACATGGACGAGAACGTGTACTTCAACGCTCCCCTGGCGTACCTTCCGAACCTCGACGACCCGTGGTACCTCGAACGGTACCGCCGGAGCAGGATCGTCGTGTGCGTGGGACAGGGGGCGTGGGAGGACGAAATGGCGGCCGACACGCGTTCGCTCCAGAGGGTCCTCTCTTCCAAGGAGGTTCCCGCCTGGATCGACTTCTGGGGACACGACGTAAACCACGACTGGCCGTGGTGGCGCCGCCAGATGCCGTACTTCCTCGAACGAATGAACCTGTAGCGGTCCGGGGCGAATCGCCGGGAAAACGAACTCCTCGGCCCGCGCCTGCATCTATATCCCAAACAAAACGTCTTATTCGCCGCCGCCGGACGGGTGCCCGGGAGCGGCGACCCATCGTCCATCCGGAGGGTACGTGTGAGAATTTCGCGGAAACTGTCCCTCGGATTCGTCACCGTGGCGACCCTGGTGGGGCTGATGGGCATCGCGGCGCTGCGCGCCGGACGGCAGATCACCGAAACCTTCGCGGGGGGCGACGACCGTTTCCGGAGCATCGTTTCCGCGGCCATGGAGGTCGGCCGCTTCGACAAGGACGCCGAGACGCATCTCCTTCTCTACCTCGCGCTGAACGACCCCATCGACCGGAAGAAGTACCAGGAGAAGCTGCTGGGCCTGGCGCAGAATATCGCGATCCTGGACAGCCGCGTCCGGATCCCCGAGGCCCGACGGATCCTGGAGGATATCCGCTCCGAGGCGACGGCCCTCCGGGTCACGGGGGACGCCCTCCTCGCCGCCCGGGACCGAGGCGCCAGCGAGGGCCGGTTCGTGCCCGAACGCCACGGCGATCGGATCCTTGCGCTGGATCGGGCCGCCGCGTCCCTGCGGGAGGCCAGCCTTCGGCTGGCGGATTTCGAGACCGACTTCCTCAACCGGCAGGCGGCCATCACGGCGGGGACCCACGCGGGGAGCTACGCCAAGCGGGCGGAGAGCCACCTGATAATGTACCTGGTCCTACGCAATCCCGTCGACCGGAGGAAGTTCTACGAGCGGCACTCCTCCCTCCTCGAGGAGCTGGCCGTTCTCAAGGAGCGCGTGAACGACGAGGAAGGGATGAGGATCCTTGCGGACATCGAGTCGGGGGCGGTCCGGCTGCTCTCGTCGGGCAACGCCCTCCTCCTGGCCCGGGACGCGGAGATCGCGAGAGCGGGGAAGGTCGATCCGGCGGAGCAGGGGGAGCGGATCCGGGAGTTCCACCGGGTCGCGCACGAAGCCCAGGAATCGACGGTCCGGATGGTGGGGCACATGGTGGACGCGGAGAAAGGGTTGCGGGATGCCCCGTACCGGAAGGCCGCCGACATCGAGCGGGAGGTCTTCGTGTTCATGGGGGTGTCGGTGGCCTTGGCGCTTTCCTTCGGGCTTATCTTTTCCCGAAGCTTGAGCGTCCCGATCCGCCGTCTCGGGGAGGTCGCGCAGCGCATCGGTACGGGAGACCTGGACGCGACGGTCGGTCCAAGGCGGCGGGACGAGCTGGGGGAGCTGGCGGCCACGTTCGACCGCATGGCGGGAAAACTGCGGAGGACCATGGTCTCCCGCGACTACCTGGACAGCATCCTCCGGTCGATGAGCGATGCCCTGGTGGCGGTCGACCCGTCAGGGAATGTAAAGACCGTGAACCGCGCCCTCCTCGAGATGCTGGGGTACCGGGAGGAGGAGCTGGCCGGCCGCCCGATGGCGGAGATACTCGGGAAGAACGCCCGGGTTCCCGGATCGGGCCGGGAGCGATGGAACGAATCCGGCGTGGTCCGGGACGCGGAGTGCCTCTTCGTCGGCCGGAATGGGGAGGAGATCCCGGTGCGGCTGACGGGAGCTTCCATCCGCGGTCCCGACGGGGCCCTGAGCGGGGCGGTCTACACCGCCGTGGATCTGCGGGAGCGGAAACGGAAGGAACAGGAAGCGAAACAGCAGCAGGCGAAGCTGATCCACTCCAGCCGGATGGCGGCGCTTGGATCCGTCGTATCGGGGGTGGCGCACGAGGTCAGCAACCCGAACAACGTCGTCATGTTCAACGCGCCGCTTGTCCTGTCCGCGTGGCGGGATGCGGCGGAACTCCTCGATCGGCAGCACCGGGAGCGGGGCGATTTCCCTATGGGGGGATTGCCGTATTCCGAGATGCGGGAGGCGGTGCCCCGGATGATCCGGGGGATCACCGAGGCTTCGGCGCGGATCAAGAACATCGTGTCGGCCCTGAAGGATTACACCCGTCAGGAGAACGACCATCCGGGGAGCCGGTTCCACGTCAACGACGCGGTCCGTTCGACCGTGCAGATCCTGAACCACGAAATCCTGAAGGGCACGCACGAATTCCGGGTAACGTACGGTGAAGGGGTGCCGCCCGTGGAGGGGTCCGTCGCCGAGCTGGAGCAGGTGATCCTGAACCTGATCCTGAACGCGCTCCAGTCCCTCCCCGACCCCGGCAGGGGGATCCGGGTCTCCACATCCTTCCGGGAGGAGACGGGGCACGTGGTCATCGCCGTGGAGGACGAGGGGAGCGGAATGCCCCCGGAGATACTGGAACGGATCACGGAGCCGTTCTTCTCCACCAGGCTGGAATCGGGCGGGCTGGGCCTCGGACTGTCCATCTCCCGGGACATCATGGAAAAACACGGGGGGACGTTGACGTTCCGGTCCGACGTGGGACGCGGCACGGAAGCGTGGGCGTCGCTGCCGGCCGCGAAGCCGGAGACTACTTCCGTTCCCGGGAAAGTTTCGCTTTGAGGGCCTCCCCCAACGAGCCGAGGGGCGGGGTCCCGGCCGAGGAGGAGAGGTAGTTCCGGTAATCGTCCGCTTCCTCCTCGCCGGACCCGGCCGTCTCCGCGCCGGCGAGCGACAGGGCGATCCGCCGCTGGGCGGGGTCGACGGAATCGACCTTCACCTCGACCGATTGTCCCGTCCGCACCGCCTCGCCGGCCGATTTCAGCCGCTTCCCGCCGCCCAGCTTCGAGACGTGGAGCAGGCCGTCGACCCCTCCCCCGAGGGAGACGAACGCGCCGAAGGCGGTAACGCGCGCCACCTTCCCCATGTGCCGGGAACCGGCCGGGAACCGTTCCGCGGCGGTCTCCCACGGGTCGGCGAGCGTTTTCCGGAGGCTGAACGTGAACCGCTTCTTCGCCCAATCCAGCCGGGTGATCGCGACCTCGACCTCCTGGCCCACCGCCAGCGCGTCGGAGACGTTCTCGACCCGTTCCCAGCCGATCTCCGATACCGGGAGCAGCCCCTCGATCGGGCCGATGTCGACGAACGCGCCGAAATCCCGTATGGAGGTGACCTTCCCGCGGACCACCATCCCCTCCGAGAGGGTCGCCATCGACTCCTCCCGCTTCCGCGCCTCTTCCTCCTCCAGGAGGACGCGGCTGGACACGACGATGTTCCGTCCCCGCTCCCCGAACTGCGTGATCCGGAAGGAGGCGTGCCTGCCGACCGGATCCTCCGCGCCGCGGCCGCGGGGAAGTCCCATCTGCGAATGGGGGCAGAACGCCCTGGCGCCCCCGGCCAGCCGGATCTCGTAACCCCCCTTGATCTCCTTCACCGCGGCGCCGTCCACGGGGATCCCGGAACGCCACGCCTCCTCGAGCTGCGACGTCCCGGCCGCGCCGCCTCCGATCCGCGTGGTGAAAAGCATCTCGCTTCCGTCGGAGGAGACGAAGTACGCGGGGAGCGGATCTCCCTCCTTCACCTGCGGCTTCCCCTCCTCGTCCGCCAGCTCCTTCGCTGCGAGGATCCCTTCCCCCTTCCTCCCGAGGTCCAGGAAGATCCACTCGGAAGTCACCTTGATCACCCGGGCGACGACCTTCTGGCCCGGTTCGTACCGCGCGGGCGCGACGAAATTCCGGTCCAGCAGATCGGCGAAACTCTCCTCTTCCCGTTCCTGTCCCGGCGTTTCCGGCGCGCCCGCCCTTCCGTCGTCCGATCCCATGGAACCTCTCTCCGCCCGGCGTCCGCCGTCCGGCGCCGGGATGTTCTGCTACGTCAGCAGCTTCGCGAGCCGGTCGCGCTGCCTTGCGAGCCGCTCCTGTCCATCCTCGACCGCGTCGAGCACCGCCTCCTTCGAGTCCTTGGCCAGATCCTTCCCCTGGTCGAGAAGCCGCTCCGCCTTCTCCTCGATGGTGTCCACCATGCCGGAGACGCTCTCGGCGAACTCCCCGACCGCCCCCTCCGCCTTCTTCCGCGCCTTCTTCGCGTACCGGGCGATGTCCTTCCGCGTCTCCCTCCCGGACTGCGGCGCGAACAGCAGCGCCACGCCCGCTCCGAGGATCGCCCCCGTCACCACCAGCAACGCCCCCGTCAGCAATCTTCCGTCGCTCTCTTCCATGGGCCACCTCCGGTGTCGGCTCTATCGTCAGTGTACCGCTTCGCACACCCCGGAAACAGCGGTACGATGGGGTACATCCCACGGAGGAATCCGGAGAGAGGGAGTTCCCGATGAAGGCGATCGTGGTGCGGGCGTTCGGCCCGCCGGAAACGATGCGGCTGGAGGAGGTCCAAAATCCCGTCCCGGGTCCGGGGCAGGTCCTGGTTCGAGTCCGGGCCGCAGGGGTCAATCCGGTCGAGACGTACATCCGTTCCGGCACGTACGGTCGCGCGCCCGCGCTTCCGTACACCCCCGGAAACGATGCGGGGGGAGTCGTGGAGGCGGTCGGCGAAGGCGTGCGGGGGGTGAAGCCGGGCGATCGGGTGTACACTTCCGGGACGATCACGGGCGCGTACGCGGAACTCGCCCTTTCCGAGACTCCGATGGTGCACCCGCTGCCGGCCAATGCGTCCTTCGCCCAGGGGGCCGCCCTCGGCGTGCCGTACGCCACCGCCTGGCGCGCCCTCTTCCAGCGGGCGAACGCCGTCCCCGGGGAGACGGTCCTGGTCCACGGCGCCAGCGGGGGGGTCGGGATCGCCGCGCTGCAGATCGCCCGCGCCGCGGGGCTGCGGGTCGTCGGGACGGCGGGCACGTCCGAGGGGATCGGCCTGGTCGCTCGCGAAGGGGCGCACCACGTCTTCGACCACCGGGAGCCCGGGTATATCGAGCGGGCCATGGAGATCACGGGTGGGCGCGGATTCGACGTCATCCTGGAGATGCTCGCCAACGTGAACCTCGCGCGGGACCTCAAGATCCTCGCCATGGGAGGCCGGGCGGTCGTGATCGGCAGCCGCGGTACCGTCGAGATCGACCCTCGCGACACGATGGGGCGGGATGCCTCGATCCTGGGGATGTCCCTATTCAACATGCCCGCCGCGGACCGGCGCACCGTCCACGCCGCGTTGGGGGCGGGCCTTTCGAACGGCACCCTGCGTCCGGTCGTCGCGCGGGAGATGCCGCTTTCCTCGGCCGCGGAGAGCCACGTCGCCGTGATGTCCCCGGGAGCCCGGGGAAAGATCGTCCTCGTGCCGTAACCACCCGATCGGAGGAAACGGAGCGCGATGGAAACGCGAAACCGCTCGACGCTCTTCAAGGGGCTGGTCGTGGATCTCGAGCAGATGGAGGTCCGGATCGGCGGGAAGGGGTGGCACGTCTACCAGATCGTCCGCCACCCCGGCGGCGTCGGCGTTCTTCCGCTGCACGACGACGGAACGGTCACGCTCATCCGGCAGCTTCGCCCCGCGGTGGGGGGATCTCTCCTGGAAATCCCGGCGGGAAGGCTTGCGCCGGGCGAAGACCCGGCCGTGTGCGGCCGGCGGGAGCTGGCCGAGGAGACCGGCATCGAAGCCGGGAACCTCCTTCCGCTCGGGTTCTTCTACCCTTCCCCGGGCGTCTTCGACGAGGTGATCCACCTGTTCGTGGGGAAGGAGCTGCGCCAGGGGACGGCCACGCCCGAGCATTACGAGGAGATCGAGACGGTCCGCCTCCCGCTCGCGGAAGCGCTGGCTTCCGCCGTGGCCGGAGAGATCCGGGACGGCAAGACGATCGCGGCCCTCCTTCGTGCCGGGGGCGGATGCATCCTGTGATATCTTCTTTTTGCGCCCCCCATCAAGCGACGGAGGACAGGTTCGCATGGCACGGGTCAACGAACATTACCTGAAGCTCAAGGCGGGGTACCTGTTCCCCGAGATCGGACGCCGCGTGCGGGCGTTCGCGGCGGCGAATCCGAAGGCGAAGGTCATCCGCCTCGGGATCGGGGACGTGACGCTCCCCCTTCCGGCCGCGGTGATCGAAGCATTCCACGCCGCCGTCTCCGAGCTCGGCAACGGGAAGACGTTCATGGGGTACGGCCCCGAGCAGGGATACGATTTCCTCATCGAGACCCTGATCGAAAGATCGTACGCGCCGCTGGGGGTCAAGCTCCGGCCGACCGAGATCTTCATCTCCGATGGCTCCAAATGCGACACGGCGAACATCCTCGACATCTTCGCCCTCGACAACCGGGTGGCGATCGGCGACCCGGTCTACCCGGTCTACAACGACACCAACGTGATGATCGGCCGCTCGGGGCCGGCGGACGAGCGCGGCTATTACGCCGGGATCGTCTACATGCCGTGCACCGAGGGGAACGGATTCTTCCCCGCCCTCCCGAAGGAGCGGGTGGACATCATCTACCTCTGCTTCCCGAACAATCCCACCG
>JACRNP010000097.1 GCA_016234845.1 Deltaproteobacteria bacterium
CATCCACGCCGCACGCCACGTCAGGAGCCTGGCCGCGTCGATCTCGGTCGCCATGTCGGCGAGCATCCACTGGATCGCCTGGAAGTCGCAGATCGCCTGCCCGAACTGCCTGCGGTCCTTCGAATACGCCAGGGCGTCTTCGCACGCTGCCCGGGCGATCCCGATCCGACCGCCGTCGAGCGTATTCATGGCCCCCTTGGAGCCGTCCCCCTCGTTCCCCAGCCGGTTCTTCGCGGGAACGCGGACGTCCTCGAAGATGATGGAAGAGGTGGGGGACGCCTTGATCCCCATCTTCTTCTCCGGCTTCCCGAGCGAGACGCCCTTCCATTTCATGTCGACGACGAACGCCGTGATCCCCTTGTGCGCCTTCGCCCTGTCGGTCATCGTGAAGAGGACGCAGGTGTCGGCGTACGGGGCGTTCGTGATGAAGTTCTTCGAGCCGTTCACGACGTAGAAGTCGCCGTCGCGGACCGCGGTGGTCTTCTGCGACCCCGCGTCGGAACCGGCTCCCGGCTCGGTGAGCCCGAAGCATCCCAGCTTCTTTCCGGAGGCCAGCGGCACGAGGTACTCCCGCTTCACCTCTTCCGACGCGAACTTGAGGATCGGGTCGCACGCCAGCGAGTTGTTGACGGACATGATGACGCCGGTGGAGGCGCACCCCCGGGAGATCTCCTCCATCGCGATGGCGTAGCAGACGTTGTCCATGCCGGCGCCCCCGTACTCCTCGGGGACCGCCACGCCCATGAACCCCAGTTCCGCCATCTGGCGGACCAGCTCCGCCGGGTACCGGCTGTTTTCGTCGAGCTCCGCCGCGACGGGAAGGACCTCCTTCTGCGTGAAGTTCCTCGCCGTGTCCTGGATCATCCGTTGCTCTTCGGTCAGGTCGAATACCATGTTCGTCGTTCTCCCCGGTTCGTTATTCGTCTCGTGAAGTCGCGCCCGGTCACTTTCCCGTGAAGACCGGTTTTCTCTTTTCGAGGAACGCCGCCATCCCCTCGGCCCGGTCCGCGGTCGAGAATCCCGAGGCGAAGAGGCCTGCCTCGAGCGCGCACGCGTTGCCGAGGTCGAGGTCGAGTCCCCGGTTCATCGCGGATTTGGCCATCCGCACGGCCACCGGCCCCCGGGAGAGGATCTTTCTCGCCACGTCCCTGGCGGCCCCCATCAACTCCGACGCGGGAACCACGCGGTTCACCAGGCCGATCTCGTATGCGCGCTGGGCGGAGATCATGTCTCCGCACAGCGTGAGCTCCTTGGCGACGTTGCGGCCGACCAGGCGCGGCAGCCGCTGCGTGCCGCCGTACCCCGGAATGATCCCGAGGCCCACCTCCGGCTGCCCGAACCGCGCGGTGTCGGCGGCCAGCAGCATGTCGCACGCCATGGCGACCTCGCAGCCGCCCCCGAGGGCGAACCCGTTCACCACGCCGATGACCGGCTGCGGCATCCGCTCGATGAACTCGAGCACCCCCTGCCCGAGCATCGCGAAATCGAGCGCCTCGAGCGACGTGAAGTTCCTCATCTCGCCGATGTCCGCCCCCGCGATGAACGCCTTCTCGCCTGCCCCCGTGAGGAGGACCACGCCGACGTCCTCGCGCGCGGATACCTCCTCGAGGGCGGCTTTCAGCTCCCGGACGGTCGCCGGGTTGAGCGCGTTCAGGGATTTCGGACGGTTGAACGTGATCGTGGCGATCCGTTCCGAGACTTCGACCAGCAGGTTCGTGTAGGCCATCGTGTATCCCTCACGCCTTCTCGTAGGAGTAGAATCCGCGACCGGACTTCTTTCCCATGTACCCCGCCGCGACGTATTTCCGAAGCAGCGGGCATGGGCGGTATTTCGAATCCCCCAGCCCCTGGTGCAGGACATTCATGACCTCGAGGACGGTGTCCAGCCCGATCAGGTCGGCCAGCGCGAGCGGTCCCATCGGGTGGTTCGCGCCCATCCGCATAATGGAGTCTATGTCCGCGGCGGACCCGACCCCTTCCATGAAGGCGTAGATCGCCTCGTTGATCATCGGCATCAGGATCCGGTTTGCGATGAAGCCCGGGAAGTCGTTCGCCGGAACGGGCTCCTTGCCGAGTTTGCGGGAAAGGTCCATCACGGCGTCGAACGTTTCCCCGGACGTCTGCAGACCCCGGATCACCTCGACGAGTTTCATGAGCGGCACGGGGTTCATGAAGTGCATCCCGACGACGCGCTCGGGGCGCCGGGTGGCGGCGGCGATCTTCGTGATGGAGATGGAGGAGGTGTTCGATGCGAGGATCCGGCCGGCCGGAACCGCTTCGTCCAGCTTGCGGAACAGGGTGAGCTTCAACTCCTCCCTTTCCGTGGCCGCCTCGATCGCGATGTCGCAGGAGGCGAAGTCGGCGATGTCCGTGGAGGTCGAAAGCCCCGCGATCATCCGTTCCTTGTCCTGGGCGGTGATCTTTTCCTTGCGGACCAGGATGTCCAGCCCCTTCTCGATCCCGGCGCGGGACCGGGACAGGACCGCGTCGGACACGTCGTTCAAGATGACCTTATGCCCCGTCATCAAGGATACCTGCGCGATGCCGCTCCCCATCTGTCCTGCCCCGAGCACGCCGATCGTCGATATCCCCATTCAGACCTCCAATATTAAAATATATAGATATCAGTTTCTTATATGTTTAAATCTAATCCGATACTATAACTTCTCCACAAGCACGGCGACCGCTTCTCCCCCGCCGATGCAGAGGGATGCGACACCGTACCGCTCCCCCCGGTCCGCCATCGCGTACAGAAGGGTTGTCAAGATCCTCGCGCCGGACGCGCCGACCGGGTGGCCCAGAGCGACCGCGCCGCCGTTCACGTTCACCCGCTCCGGATCCAGCGAAAGGCCGCGGATCGCTGCGACGGCGACGCCCGAGAAAGCCTCGTTGATCTCGTAGAGGCCGACCTTCTCCTTGCCGACGCCCGTGACCTGGTACAGCTTCTTGATGGCGTCGATCGGGGCGATGGTGAACCAGACCGGCTCGAGGGAGGCCGTGGCGTACCCGACGATCCGGGCGATCGGCCGGATCCCTTTCCGCTTCGCCGCGTCGGACGACATCACGACCACCGCCGCCGCGCCGTCGTTGATGGTGGAGGCGTTCCCCGCCGTCACGGTCCCGTTCTTCTCGAAGACGGTCTTGAGTTCGGGGAGCTTCGCGACGTTTCCGCGTCCGGGCTCCTCGTCGACCAGGAACGGCACCGGATCCCCTTTCCGCTGCGGGATGGGGACTCCGACGATCTCCCGGGCGAATTTGCCGCCCTTTACGGCGGCCTGCGCACGCGTATAGGAGGACGCAGCGAACGCGTCCTGGTCCTGCCGGGAGATCTTGTGCTCCTTCGCAAGAGTCTCCGCGCAGTTCCCCATGTGGAGGTTGTTGTACACGTCCCACAGGCCGTCGATGATCATGTGGTCGTAGATCGTGTCGTTCCCGAGGCGGTACCCGCCGCGGGCCTTCTTCAGGAGGTACGGGGCCTGGCTCATCGATTCCATGCCGCCCGCGACCACCACCTCGAACTCGCCGGTGGCCACGGACTGGGCGGCCAGCATCACCGACTTGAGGCCGGACCCGCACATCTTGTTGATCGTGAGCGCTCCGGCCGAAACGGGGATCCCGGCGTAGATGCCGGCCTGGCGGGCGGGCGCCTGGCCCATCCCGGCGGAGAGGACGTTCCCCATGATCACCTGCTCGACGTCCTCCTTGCGGATCCCTCCGCGGGCGACGGCCTCCGCGATGGCGACGGCGCCGAGCCTCGGCGCCGGAATCTCGGCGAGCGCCCCGTTCAGCGATCCGATGGCGGTCCTGGCGGCTCCGGTGATGACGGCTTCCTTCATTGCGCGCGTCTCCTTTCGTTCGTTCGGCGGTTTCTCAAGGCGTCCCCTGCAGGACCTTCCCCCGCAGGTGCTGCTGGTACTCGCGGATCTCCTTCTTGAGGGCGACCAACTGGGCGATCCGCTCGTCGATCTGCACCGCCCTCTCGTCGAGGATGTCCAGGAGTTTCGGGAGGATCTCCCGGTTGTTGCGCTGGCGGCGGTACGTTTTCTCGAGCTCGACCATCTCGGCGAGCGAAAGGCCGAGGACCTTGAGGCGGTTGATGAACTTCAGCCGGCGGACGTCGTCGTCGGTGAAGACCCGTTTCCCGTTCTCGATCCGGCGGACGCTGTGCAGCAGCCCGATCTCCTCGTAATACCGGATGGTCCGCTGCGACAGGTTCACCAACCGGCTGAGCTCGCCGATGGCGTACGGGGGCTTCCTTGGATCCAGCGGGGGCGCGGACGGCGGGACGGGGTGCGGAGTCTGCGTGGAAACGGGCATGGTTACCACCTTACGTTAACTGGCAAGATGCTACCGTTTACCGGTACCCCGTGTCAACGGATATTTCAAGGACGGGGGATCGGCCGGGAGGGTGCGGAGACGGACCTTCGGGCGATCCGTACGAGCGGGTCCACCTCGTCCCCGGTTTCCGGTCGGCCCGTCGCCGGGGGGGGATCCGGTTCCCGGAAGATCGACAGGGATCTCCGGAGCGCCCCTTCCGAGAACGGCTCCCCGGAAACGGAAGCGCCCCACTCCGCGATCGCCTCGAGCAGGTCCAGCGCGGACTCGACGTCCCTGGGCCACGACCCGGGCAACCGGAAAATCGGTTTCCCGCCGGGGATGCAGGGGTCCTGAAACCGTTCCGGGACGATCCACCCGTCGGCGAACTCCCGGAACGACCGTGCGGAGTCCGCCGATTCCGCGGGGACCGGGAGCATTCCGAACGCGTGGACGATTTCCGGCGCGGGGAAATCCGCGGAAACGACGATCGCCTTCCCGCCGGTGACGGCCCTCCATCCCCGGACGACCGCGGACGGATCGGACCCCAGGACTATGCTCCCGCGTGGATGACCGCGAGGATGACCGCCTCCCGTTCGTCGGCGGAGTGCACGTGGTGCGGGATCGTGGAGTTGTAGTAGATGCTGTCCCCTTCCTCCAGCACGTCGGAGAGCGTCCCGAGGAACACCTGGACCTTCCCCGACAGCACGTAGAGGAATTCCTCGCCGTCGTGCGAACTCCGGGCGGTCGGGGGCTCCGAGAGCGGCTGGAGCCGGACGAGGAACGGCTCCATCCGTCGTCCCGCCTTCCCCGCGCCG
>JACRNP010000098.1 GCA_016234845.1 Deltaproteobacteria bacterium
GACGCGGAGCGGACGCGTTCGTTCCTTTCGGAGCACGCCGGGAAGATCGGCTTCCTCAACCTGTCGATCCTGAACCTGCCGCGGGATGCGGCGTGGCCGGGGCAGCCGTCCGAGTCGGTCTCCGGGGAGGGGGAGGGATCCGGGGGGCGCGAACCGCTGGGGCTGTACCGGCCGGTGCCGCCGCGCGACGGGTGGGGCAGGGCGCAGGCGCGGCGCTTCCTCCGGGAGCGCCTGCTGGGAGATCCGTCGATCCGCGCGATCGCGGCGCGGACGCCTCCCGGGTTCACCTCGAACCACGCCTTCTTCTTCCCTCCCGGGGCGTCGCCGGGAGGATGAACGGCGGCGCCGGGCGCGCTATCCCGCCGGGACGACGCGCGCGTCGGCGACGGTGAGCCCCGTTTCGTGGACGAAGATCGGGTTCATGTCCATCTCCCCGACGTCGGGGTGCGCCGCGAGGAACGCCGACAGCTGCACCAGGAGGGCGCGAAGGGCGGAGAGGTCCGCCGCCGGCCTCCCGCGCAGGCCGGTCAGCACCCGGTACCCCCGGATCTCCTCGATCATCTCCGCGGCGTCCTTCGAAGACAGGGGCGCCACGCGGAACGACACGTCGCGCATCGCCTCGACGAAGATCCCTCCCAGGCCGAACATGACCGCGTGCCCGAACTGCGGGTCCCGCGTCACGCCGACGATCACCTCGTGCCCCGCGGGCGCCATCGCGCACACCAGCGCCCCACCGGCGCGCGCGCCCGCCGCCTGTTCCGCCGCGCGGATCGCGCGGAACGCCGACCGCACCGCCGCCTCGTCGGCGACGTTCAGGAACACGCCGCCGGCGTCGCTCTTGTGCGTCACGTCGGGGGAGTTCATCTTCACCGCCACGGGGAAGCCGATCTTCCGCGCCGCGGCGACCGCCTCGTCTTCGCCGGCGGCCCGGGCGAACCGGGTCACGGGAAACCCGGCGCGGGAGAGAAGCTCCATAGAGTCGGCGGGGGAGAGCGCCTTCGGGCCGCCGGGCACCGGCGGTTCCGATCCACCCGTCGAAACGGGGAACCGGTCCCGGCGGAACCGGACGTGGCACGACAGCGCCTTCATCGCCCGCTCCGGCGTCGGGAACACGGCGATCTTCCTCTCGTGGAACTTCAGCCGCTCCTCCCGCTCCACGTCGGCGCCGCCGAGGTACGCCACCAGCTCGCAGCGTCCGGGGCGAATCACGTCGGAGGCGCCCGGGATCGGGTCGCCGAAGATCGTCATCACCACGTCGTACTCCCCGTCGGCCGCCGTAAGGACCTTCCGGTAGCGGGCGGCGTCGGTGTCCCCGGTGAGATCCAGGGGGTTCCCCACGATGCAGTGCGAAGGGAGGATCTCCCGCAGCTTCCCGGAGAGAGCGGCCGAAAGCGGAGTGACGCGCAGCCCCTCCTCTTCCGCGACGTCGGTCGCGATGATCGCGGAACCCCCCGAACTGGTGACGATGAGCGTGTTCGGCCCCTCGGGCGGGGGGAGGTAGGCGAGCGCCTTGGAGAAGTCGTACAGCTCCTCGAGCGTCGCCGCCCGGTGCACCCCGCTCTGGCGGAACACCGCGTCGTAGACCTCGTCGCGTCCCGCCAGCGAACGGGTGTGCGATTCGGCCGCCTTCCGGCCCCGCTCCGTCCTCCCCGCCTTGAAGATCACCACCGGCTTGGGGCAGGCGCGCACGGCCGAGAGGAATTTCGCCGCGTCCCTCACCCCCTCGATGTAGAGCGCGATCACCCTGGTGTGCGGGTCCTCCGCGAAGAAGGCGATCAGGTCCGCCTCGTCCACGTCCGAACGGTTCCCCATGCTGACGAACGCGGAGAACCCCAGCCGCTCCTCCGACGCCCAGTCGATCAGCGCCGCGCCCACGGTCCCGCTCTGGGAGACGATGGCGATCTCCCCCCGGCGGGTGATGAGGGGCCAGGAGGCGCAGACGCCGTGGTACGGGTAGTTGACCCCCTGGCAGTTGGGTCCGATCACCCGGATGCCGGCCGACGACGCGGCCCGGGTCATCTCCTCCTGCAGCGCGGCCCCCGCCTCGCCCGACTCGGCGAAACCGCCGGTGATCACGATGGCCGACTTCGTCTTCCTCTCCCCCAGCTCCCGCATCGTGCCGGGGACGAGCTTCGCGGGGATGATGACGACCGCGAGGTCGATCCCCTCGGGGAGCTCGGACGCCGATTTCACCGACGGGATGCCCAGGATCACCTCCCCCTTCGGGTTGACGGGGACGATCTCGCCGGCGAAGCCGGCCTCCCGGATGTTGCGGAAGATCTGGAATCCCATCTTGTCGGGATTCGCGGACGCGCCGATGACGGCGATCCGGGACGGACGGAACAGGGAGGAAAGGGGGGAGGCCATGGCCACCTCGAGGATATTAGCCCGCATTTCTCGCCAGGCTTCTGCTACGGCGGCGGATACGGGCATGTCTACTGCGTTGCGCTCGGTCGGGCTCCTCGCCGTAGTATTAACTACGTCTCCGGGGCCCTCGGTCGCGCGCCTTGTATCCACGCCCGTCTCCACCGCCTCGCGACGAACCCTGGTGAGAAATGCGGGCTAGGGATTGGGGGTACAGTAGCAAAGGGACGGACCGCTGTCACCCGCCGGGAAATTTCCCCAACCGGCCCTCCGGCCGATCCTTTAGAATGGATCCTTCGGACGCAACGAGTTCAGGGTGTCGCGGACACCCGCTTCGGGGGGAGGGCAGGATGAAACGGTCGGGGTTGGCGGTGGCGATCCTCGCGGCGGCGATGCTGGCCGCCGGCGCGGCGGTCGGGGCGGACGACGCGAAATCGAAGATCCCGGGCAGGATCGTGCTGAAGGTGTACGAGAAGCGGCAGGTGACGTTCGACCACAAGGGGCACGCGCAGCGGATCGGGAACTGCAAGACGTGCCACCACAAGGATGGCTCGGAGAAATGCTCCGACTGCCACGGCGCGAAGCGGGACGGGGACACCCCGTCGTTCCGCGAGGCGATGCACCACCGGTGCAAGGATTGCCACATGAGGACCAACAGGAAGGTGAAGGGGTACTGCATCGAGTGCCACCC
>JACRNP010000099.1 GCA_016234845.1 Deltaproteobacteria bacterium
GCCGCCACGGGACCGCGGGAGACCACGGCGGCGCGCTCCAGGACGTTCTCCAGCTCCCGGATGTTTCCCGGCCACCGGTACTCCATCAGCCGCCGCATCGCCTCCGGAGAAACGGCGCGCACCCGGTCCAGCCCCCGCTTCCGCAGGGATTTCAACGCGTGATCGACGAGCAGGGGGATGTCCTCCCGCCGTTCGCGCAGCGGAGGCACCGCGATCGGGATGACGTTCAACCGGTAGTAGAGATCCTCCCGGAACCGCCCCGCCCGCATCTCCTCCTTCAGGACCCGGTTCGTGGCGGCGATCACCCGCACGTCCGCGGACTGCGTGCGGCTGCTTCCCACGCGCTCGAACTCGCGGTCCTGCAGCACCCGCAGCAGCTTCACCTGCAGCGCCGGGGAGATTTCCCCGATCTCGTCCAGGAAGAGCGTCCCGCCGTTCGCCGTCTCGAAGCGGCCGACCTTGTCGGCGACCGCGCCGGTGAACGCCCCCTTCACGTGCCCGAACATCTCCGACTCGAGCAGCGTATCCGTCAGCGCCGCGCAGTTGACCTTGACGAACGGCTTCTCCCGCCGGGGCGACAGCTCGTGAATGGCGCGCGCGAACAGCCCCTTCCCGGTCCCGCTCTCCCCCGTGATCAGCACCGTGGAGTCGGTGTCCTTCACCACCTCCACGAGCTCGAAGATCCGCCGTATGACGGGAGTCCTGCCGACGATGTCGCGGAACGGAAACCGCCCTTTCCGCTCCTCCGCCATCCGCTCGATCTCCTCGAAGCTGCGGAAGGAGATCACGAAGCCGTGGATCTCCCCTCCCTCGCTTTCGAAGAACGCCCAGCTCGCCGACACCGGGACGATCCGGCCGTCGGCGCGGACCAGCGTCCCCTCCACGTCGACCCGCGGCTTTCCTCCATCTGCGATCTCCCCCATCGGGCAGTCGTTCTGCGCGGGACCGAAGGAGGCACGGAGGATCTCCCGGCAGTCCCTCCCGAGGGCCTCGCCCGCCGGGAGACCGACCAATCGTTCCGCGGACCGGTTGAAATGGGAGATCCGGTGTTCCCGGTCCACCGTGATCACGGCCTCGCCCAGGCTGTTCAGGATCGCCTCCAACTTCCGCTCGCCGAAGAGGGGGCCCGCCGGCATCCCGTCATGCATCCGTTCGTCGCCTTCCATGACCCCGAAGTGTACCAAAAGCTCCTCTACTCTGCAGGCCTAACAGAGTAGAATCTTGGGCGGGGCATCGGCCCCGACACCATTGCGGAGGAAGCGCCGCCAAGCCCCATTCGGCACCGGGATGAATCCCTCTCAACGAACGGTTGATTTTATGATTTGGCGGCTCGTCCCCGGGGGATTGGTCCTTGCGGCGGCAATTTCCCCGTTGTCCGATGCGGACATGTGGTGGCACCTGGCGGCGGGCCGTATGATTCTCGACGGCCAGTTCCCCATTACGAACACCTTGTCGCACACTTTTCCGGAATACCCATGGCGGTTTACCCAATGGCTCTTTGGGGCATTGATCGCACTTGCGGAAAACCTCGGAGGTTTCCTCGCTGTTCAATTCATCGTATGCGGGTTTGCCGCAGGCACGTTCCTGCTGGTGATGACAACCATCCGTCGCGATGTCCCCCAGGCAAAATGGTTCCTCGTTCTTCCGCTGGTCGCAATCGGCGTGCTGTCCGCCCGCTCGCGTTTCGATCCTCGGGGGGATCTTGCCTCTCTCCTCGGCCTGGCCGCGGTCCATTACCTCTGGGTCATTCGCCCCAAGCGACTTCCCCTGTGCCTTTTCCTTACGGCATGCGTCTGGTCGAACCTTCACTCGGGAGTCATTTTCGGTGTGCTCGGAATTGCCTTGTTCGGATGCGCCGCCATATTCGAACGGGATCGCGAATCGATCCGCGATGCGCTGTCAGGCGGTATCGCGTTCTTTGTGGGCTCTCTTGTGAACCCCTTCCTCCACTACAATTACCTGTACATCCTTGAAAACTTCGAGATCGCGCGTCGTTTCCCGTTCCCAATAGCCGAACTGCAACACCCATCCTGGAGGAATCCCGCGTTTGCCGCCTTTGCGGTCCTCGTCCTGTTGGGGCTGCTCCCTGCGCTGGTGCGCCGGAGACACCGCGATGTCCTGTTGATCGCGGGATTCGGGGCGATGGGACTGAGTGCCAAACGATTCGTCGCATACCTTGCCGTACTCGCCCTTCCGGGGGTTGTGAAATCATTTCACGACTACCGCGACTGGACGGCCGCGAGGTACGACGTCAAGTTCCTCTCCGCCCTTCTTTACGCGCCCATTCTGGCAACCGCGTTCTACATCGGGTTCCTGGAATTCCGCTCCAATCCCGCAGGTCTTGGAGCGGACCTTCGAAAGTATCCGGCAAGGACATCCGAGTTCCTACTGTCGAAAGGATTCACAGGTCGTATGTACAACTCGTTCAATCAAGGGGGATTCCTCGCCTGGAGATTGTATCCGAACCAGCGGGTATTCATCGACGGAAGGGGCAATGCCTACCCTTGGGATCATTTCACGAAATACGCGGGGTTTTCCCCCCATTCGGTCGCAGTCGATGTACTCGATACGTACAACGTGGACTACGCGATCGTGGAGCGGAACCCCGGCTCCGCCGATGGCGGACCCGTCTTCGCGGCCCTGGGGTGGAAGTTGGTCCATATCGAGGGAGCCGCATACCTCTTCGTCCGTCCCGGCTCGCCGGACGCGATGCGTTCGCGTGCGGAGGTGTTCCACACGTTCTTCCCCTGGGAGAATCAAGAGTCGCTGCTTCGGTCCGCGCGCGCGAATCCCGGTGCGATGCATGCCGAGCTGCTGCGGATCGATCCCCGTTCCGTCCTGTCCGACGGAGACTTCAACCGTCTCGGGTTCTGTGCCTATTCCGCCGGGGACCCCTCGCTTTCGCTCGAATTCTTTTCGGCGGGGCTTTCCCGCCATCCTGCGAACGCATCTCTTAGGCTGAACCTTGCCTTCGTGCTGGAATCCTCCGGCCGTATCGAGGAGGCGGCAAAGCAATACCGGCAGATCGTCGACAAGGATACGACCTCCTTTCCCGCCAAGGAAGCCAGACGGAGACTCGAGGCAATTGGGGGTACGCCATTGCCGCGAACGGGCCCCGCCCGATGAACATCGGCGGAAGACCGATCGAAATCACGGTACTCATGCCGTGTCTGAATGAGGCGAATACCCTTCCCGTGTGCATCCGGAAGGCCATGGCCTCATTGGACGAGATGGGCGCTGCGGGCGAAGTGCTCATTTCCGACAACGGCAGTACCGATGGCTCCCGTGAAATCGCCGTATCGGCCGGAGCCCGGGTGCTGGAGGTTGCGGAACGAGGGTACGGCAACGCGCTTCGATCCGGAATCGCCGCGGCGAACGGGAAGTTCATCATCATGGCGGACTCCGACGACAGTTACGAACTGGACCGCATGGGACCGTTCGTGGAGAAACTCCGGGACGGGTATGAGCTGGTGATGGGCAACCGGTTCCGGGGAGGAATCCGTCCCGGGGCGATGCCGTTCCTTCATCGCTACCTCGGAAACCCCGTTCTCACCGCCATCGGGAAGATCTTTTTCGGGTGCCCGTCCGGGGATTTCCATTGCGGAATGCGGGGATTTTCCCGCGAATCGGCCTTGCGGATGGATCTCCAATCTCCCGGCATGGAGTTCGCCAGCGAGATGGTCATCAAGGCGACCCTTCTCGGTATGCGGATCACCGAGGTCCCGACCGTGTTGTCCCCGGATGGAAGGGGGCGCAAGCCCCACCTCCGCACATGGCGGGATGGCTGGCGCCACCTTCGGTTCATGCTGCTTTTCAGTCCGAATTGGTTATTCGTGTATCCGGGTGCGATGTTCATGCTCATGGGACTGATCCTGGGCGTCCCCCTTACTCGTGGTCCATTGCAGATCGGAAAGGTCACTTTCGACGTCCATACACTGCTATTTTCCTCCGCCTCCGTGGTGATCGGTTTCCAGGCCGTACTTTTCGGCGTGTTCGCACGGGTCTTCGCCGTTACCCAACGGCTGCTGCCGGTGTCGTCCCTGTTTGCGCGGGTTGCAGGCCTTCGAACGTTCGAGTGGGGCTTGTTCTTCGGAGGGGCGTTTTTTCTGTGCGGCCTTGCCGGCTCGGTCTACTCCCTGCGATATTGGGCAATATCGCACTTCGGCGACCTCGATCCCCGAATGACGCTTCGCTTCGTCATCCCTTCGGTGACGGCCATGATCCTCGGACTTCAAACGGGGCTTGCCGGATTTTTCCTGAGCGTGCTGGGGCTTCAGAATCGGCTTTCCCCCCGGAGAGAAGATGCTTGAAGCGATCCGGCGGGCCCACGGTCGCTGGGTAATGTCTCGCCGGACGCAAGTCCTTGCGAACATCCTCGGGGGAGTGCTTCCTCGTCACGGGCGGGTCCTCGACGTCGGAGCCGGGGACGCAAGGATCGATGCGCTGATCATGGAATCGCGATCCGGGCTGACCATCGAGGGAGTGGATGTTCTTGTCCGACCGGAGACCTGCATCCCCGTGTCCCGTTATGACGGCACGACTTTGCCGTACGCGGATCGCAGCTTCGATTGGGTCCTGTTCGTGGATACCCTGCACCATGCCGGGAACCCGGGCGCGCTGCTCGCGGAGGGAAACCGCGTCGCCCGGTCGGGCATGGTAATCAAGGATCATGTGTGCGACGGCATGCTGGACCACGTCCTGCTGGGTTTGATGGATTGGGTGGGGAACCGGCCGCACGGGGTCCCGATTCGCTATCGATATCTGGACGAGGCAACCTGGCGAGAAATCTTTCGGGGTCTTGGGCTCTGCGTGGAAATCTGGGAAGGGCGAATTCCACTGTATCCATGGCCGGCGGGGATGGTATTCAATCGATCGCTGCACTTCATCACGAAAGTCGTCAAGGTGCAGGAAGGATCGTCGGGTTTCCGACGACCTACCCCCGCCTCCATTGACATGAAGGGGTCCAATGGCTAACATTGACGTTGAGGTCAATTATGCGACTGAACCGGGAAGACCAGCAGCAGATCGGGGAGCTCTCCCGCGCCCTCGGCGTAACGGCCCGTACCTTGCGGCTCTACGAGCAGATGGGGCTGATCGACCCGCCGCAGCGGACCGAGGGGGGGATCCGGTACTACACGAAGGACGACATCCGCCGGATCAAGTTCGTGCTGAAGGTGAAGGAGCTGGGACTCACGCTCAAGCAGATGCAGGAGCTGGCGGAAATCTACAGCGAGACGAAGGTCCCGGACAGGATCATGCCGCGGCTGATCGAACTGCTCGACTCCCACACGGAAGCGATCCACCGGAGGATCGGAAAGCTGTCGTCTCTCGCGCGGGACATCGCGGAGTACCGGAAGCGGATCGTCGACTATTACGGCGCCCCGCGACTATTACGGCGCCCCGCGGTAGTCCCTCCCCGCTCGGCTACCCCTGACCCAGCATCCCCTTCATCAGCCCAGCGTCCGCCGGTTTCGACCCGAACCAGATGAGCAGCACCGCCCGCGCAAGCGAAGGGTTGCGCGCCGTTCCCAGCGCTTTCCCGTTGTGGGTCGCGGACACGGTCCCGTCGGCCCCGAGGGCGATGTCCACCGTGTCGCCGGCGACGAAGTCGGAGGTGAACCAGGAGAGGAACGCTTTCGCGTCGGGGCTCCCGGCGACGTCGGGCGCGTTGTTCGCGAGCCCCTCGGCGAACGCCTCGACGATCTTTTCCTTCTCGACCTTCTTGTAGACGAAGCTCATCCGGACGAGCTTGTCGCCGGCATCCGCGAGGAGCTGCTCGCGCGAGGACGCCTTCCGCTCCGTGTAGAGCGCGCCGACGTACACCTTGATGAAGAGCCGCTTCCGGATCCCCGTCCCGTTGAGGGAGAGGGACTTCTTCCCGAACGATACGGCCGGTGCGACGTTCACCCCCGCGACATCCAGCGCGAACGCCTGCGACGACAGCAGCAGCAGCGACAGCGCGATGACGAGCTTCCTCATCCGGCTACCTCCCGATGATCGCTGATAGTGGGCACATTGTAGTACAGATTTCCACAACGGAATCCCATCGCGCTACGGGCTCGTGCCCCCGAGGCACTCCTTCGCGGGGGTACCCCGCCGGCGCGAAGCTCGTGGCGGGGCGGGGGACTTCCCCCCGCTGTGCCCCTCTGTTCGTACTGTTGCGGGGTACCCCGACGGCGCGAAGCTCGTGTCGGGGCGCCCTACGCGCGCGGAGTCCGTCGACTCAGAGCGGGTAGCGCTCCTTGTCGAGCGCGGCGGCGGCGAGCAGCCGCTTGTCCTCCAGGAGCCCGGCCGCGTCGTACCGGGCGGCCCGCCGGACCCCGGCGAGGAGCATCGGCAGCGTCGCCCCCTCGCCGATGTAGAACGCGGCGCGGCGCGCGGCGGACACCGACGCCTCCGCCGACTGGAAGGCGAACACCCGCGCGGCCGCCCCCGCCAGCGGGGCCGCCGCGTTTCCGGACGCGGCCATCTTCTCCGCCCGCAGCACGGCGCTCTCGACGGCGAACGCGCCGATGGCCACGTCGGCCAGCGCGATCAGGATCTCCTGCTCGTCCTTCACCTTCGACCGGAACCGCTGCACGGCGGCGCCGGCCAGGACCAGGAACGCGTCCTTCAGGTTCCGCAGCATCGCCTTCTCCGCGCCGAACGGCGCCGCGGAAATCTCCCCGGGGGCCGCCGACAGCCGGCCGACCGCCTTCATCACCTCTTCCTGCATCGGAAGTTCGCCCTTCTTCGATCGCCGCAGCATGGTCCCGGGGATCAGCATCCGGTTGATCTCGTTGGTCCCCTCGAAGATCCGGTTGATCCGCTCGTCGCGGTAGATCCGCTCCGCGGGGTACTCCTGGATGTACCCGTACCCGCCGAAGATCTGGACCACCTCGTCCGCCACCAGGGCCAGCACGTCGCCGCAGAACACCTTCGCGATGGCGCACTCCATGGAGTACTCCTCGATCCCGCGCTGGTACGCGTCGTAGTAGTCGGGGATCCCCTTCGGGACCATCGCCAGGCGGGCGTCGACCATTCCGCCCACGCGGTACGCCACCGATTCGGAGGCGAACAGTCCCGCCACCATGTCCGCGACCTTCTCCCGGATGGCGCCGAAGGTCCCGATGGTCACGCCGAACTGCTTCCTCTGGTTCGCGTATTTCACCCCTTCCGCCAATGCGTACTTCCCGCCTCCGACGACACAGGCGCCCAGCTTGAGGCGCCCCACGTTCAGGACGTTGAACGCGATCTTGTGACCCTTCCCGATCTCGCCCAGGACGTTTTCGACGGGGACGCGGGCGTCCTCGAGGATCAGCTGCGTCGTGGAGGATCCGCGGATCCCCATCTTGTTCTCCTCGGCGCCCGGCTTCACGCCGGGAAAGGTCCGCTCGACCAGGAAGGCGGTGAAATGCTCCCGGTCGATCTTGGCGAAGACGGTGTAGATGTCGGCGAAGCTGCCGTTGGTGATGAACTGCTTGGTGCCGTTCAGGAGGTAATGCTTCCCGTCGGGGGTGAGGGTCGCGGAGGTGCGGGCGCCCAGCGCGTCGCTGCCGGAGTCGGGCTCGGTGAGGCAGTAGGCGGCGAGCCACTCCCCGGTGATGATCTTCCCGAGGTACTTCTCCTTCTGCGCCTTCGTCCCGTAGTATACGAGCGGCAGCGTGCCGATGCCGGAGTGCGCGGCGTACGCGGTGGAGAATCCGCCGTACATCGACGCCCTCTCGGCCGCGACCAGGCTGGTGACCTTGTCGAGCTCGAGCCCGCCGTACTCCTCGGGGGCGTCGATCATGAGCATCCCCAGCTCCCCGAACTTGCGCATCAGGGAGACCAGGAGGCCGAAGTCGTGGTGCTCGAGCTTCTCCACGTTGGGGAGCACCTCGTTCCGGAGGAACGCTTCCGTCGTGTCGCCCAACGCCCGCTGTTCCCCGGTGAACTCCTCCGGGGTGAAGACGTCGGCGGGGGAAACGTCCTTGATCAGGTATTCCGCGCCCTGCAGGATCTTTTCCGAGATCATGGCCTCACCTCGCACGCGTGCTTCCCCGGACGGGGTCCTCGATATATTATTTCATACTTCTACTTAACGTTCATGTCAAGTACGAAAGGAAAAAAACCGGGGCCTCGGAACCGATCCGGGCCCCGGCCGATCGTACCGTCGCCCCGGTCAGCTCTTCCGCAGCGCCTGGTCGAGGTCGGCGAGGATGTCGTCGATGTGCTCCAGACCGACGGACAGGCGGACGAAATCGTCCGTGACCCCCGTGGCGAGCCGCTCTTCCGCCGTCAGCTGCTGGTGGGTGGTCGACGCCGGGTGGATCACGAGGCTCTTCGCGTCGCCGATGTTCGCGAGGTGGGAAAAGAGCGCGAGGGAGTCGATGAACCTCTTCCCCGCCTCGATCCCCCCCTTGATGCCGAATCCAAGGATCGCACCGAACAGGCCGCGGTGGTGGTACTTCTTCGCCAAGGCGTGCGACGGATGGTCCGGAAGCCCCGGGAAGTTGACCCACGAGACGTTGGGGTGCTTCTTCAGGAACCGCGCCACCGCGAGCGCGTTCTCGCTGTGCCGCTCCATCCGGAGGTGGAGCGTCTCCAGCCCCTGCAGGAACTGGAACGCGTTGAACGGCGAAAGGGCCGGCCCGAGGTCGCGCAGCAACGTGACCCGGAGCCGGATGATGAACGCCACGTTCCCGAGGCCGGGGAAGTTCCCGAAGACCTCGTGGAACTTCAGCCCGTGGTACGACGGATCGGGCTCGGTGTACTCGGGGAAGTTCCCGTTCCCCCAGTCGAACTTCCCGGAATCGACCACCACCCCGCCGATCGAAGTGCCGTGGCCGCCGATGAACTTGGTCGCGGAGTGGATGACGACGTCC
>JACRNP010000100.1 GCA_016234845.1 Deltaproteobacteria bacterium
GGCTTCTGCATCGGGGCGGGTCAGGCCCCCCCGTCGGGCGGCGTGTCCGTCCGGACGAACAACCGGAACTTCGAAGGGCGGTCGGGGACCAAGGACGCCGGGATCTTCCTCGTGTCGACGGAGACCGCCGCGGCGTGCGCGCTGACGGGCGAGATGTCCGACCCGCGCGACGTGGCGGCGAAGCTCGGCATCGAGTACCCGAACGTGAAGGTGCCGAAGAAGTTCCACATCGACGACTCGATGGTCCTTACGCCCGCGGAGAACGGCTCCGGGGTCGAGGTCCGGCGCGGGCCGAACATCGGCAAGCCGCCGGAGAGCGCGCCGCTGCCGGAGGCGATCCGCGGCGAGGTGACGCTGAAGGTCGGCGACAAGATCACCACCGACCACATCATGCCGGCGGGCGCGCGGCTGAAATACCGGTCCAACATCGCCAAGTACGCCGAGTACGTCTTTGAAGGCGTGGACGCCGCATTCAGCCGGCGGGCGCTCGAAAACAAGGCGAAGGGCGTGCACAACGTCGTCGTCGGGGCGCTCTCCTACGGGCAGGGATCCTCGCGGGAGCACGCGGCGATCTGCCCCAGCTACCTCGGCGTGCGCGCCGTCATCACCAAGTCGTTCGAGCGGATCCACTCCGCCAACCTGATCAACTTCGGCATCGTGCCGTTCCTCTTCGCGAACGAGGCGGATTACGACCGGATCGCGCAGGGAGACCAGGTCGAGATCCCGAACGTGCGGGAAGCGATCCGGAAAGGTTCGAAGGTGAAGGCCCGGAACGTGACGAAGGGGTTCGACTTCGACGTCACCCACTCCCTCACCGGCCGGCAGGTGGAGATCGTCCTGGCCGGCGGCCGTCTCGCCTACACGAAGGAGAAAGGCTCCTTCTGACGCCGTCCGGCGGACGACGGCGCCGCATTCAGGGGGACACTCTTCGGTTTTGATTTCCGTCGGTATTCGGGAAGAGTGTCCCCCGCCATCTGAAGAGTGTTCCCCGCCTTCCCCTCCCGGCCGGACCGCCTCATCCCTTGCCCGCCAAATCCGTAACGGTTCCTGAAACTGTTACAGATATGGAATCCCGATTTCGGCAAACGCTTCCGTAAAACCTCGTTTTGACAACGGATCTTGAGTAACCCCGCTCCGGCTTGCCTTTTGCTCCGATGGGGGTACGCCCGCGGTTCCATCGAATGCGGGTGCATCTTTCCATGGGGGTGCGGGGCATGATGACGACGAAGTTCGCTTTCCCGGTTCCGATCCTGTTCCTGTGCGCCTTGGCCGTGTGCGGGCCGGCGTGGGGCGCGACGGCGGGTGCGGACGCCGAATCGTCCGTAAGGAATATCCTGGCCCTGGAAAAGGGGTGCGGGTGCGCCGAAATCGCGAAGACGGAAATCTACCGGAGGGAAGGGTTGGATTACGTCGCTTCGAGGGAGTTCGCGGAAGCGATGGCCGCGGTGGCGACCGGCGCGTCGATGTATGCCCCGACGGAGGTCCCGGCGTCCTGGCGTACCGTGGCCGCGGAATGGACCGCCTCCATGGACGCGTACTCCGGGAGGGGAACGCAGGTGGCGGATGCCCGCGTCTCCATGCCGGTTCCTGAAAAGATGAACTATTTCGAGCGGCCGGAAACGTGCGCCCCGGCCCTCCTCTACCTCGCCTCCCTCGAGTACCGTGCGCGAACCGGAAACGACCGGATCGTCCCGGTGTTTCCGCGCGTCGCGCGGGCGTCGACGCGGGAATTCAAGAACGGGCTGGCGTTCCGGAAAGGGATCCGGTGTTTCAGGGATTGACCGGACGGCTTCCGCCTTGGTAATGTCTCCGGGGTTGCCGCCCGGAGGGTGATGTTGGGGAAGGACGACTGGAAGTACGACGAGGAACAGTGGGACGAGAAGGGGGAAGAGGAGGCGAAGGAGCTTCCCCCGCAGATCCAGTGCGCCCAGTGCCTCCACTGGGTGGATCGCGAGTCGCTCTACTGCCCGTGGTGCGGGAAGAAACTCCCCGAAATCCGACGGAAACCTTCTTCCTGAAAGATTCGTGTGTATTTATCCCTTGACACCGGGGGAGAGGCGTTGCTAAAGTGCCCGGTGTTGCAAATTTTGGGCTTTCGAAAGTCCAGGTTTGACAGCGTAATCCAGTCAGGAGGTACAAGGCAGTGGCACAAGGAACGGTGAAGTGGTTCAACGACGCGAAGGGGTACGGTTTCATCGCACAGGAAGGCGGACCGGACGTGTTCGTGCATTTCAGCGCGATCAAGATGGACGGTTTCCGCTCCCTGAAGGAAGGCGAGCGCGTCGAGTTCGAGATCACCGAAGGCCCCAAGGGCCCGCAGGCCGCCAACGTCACGAAGGCGTAGACTGGGCGGCAAACCCGAGGGGACGAATACTCCCCCGAAAACGGAACCCCC
>JACRNP010000101.1 GCA_016234845.1 Deltaproteobacteria bacterium
GGGGGAGCGGATCGCGGTCGTGGGGCCCAACGGCCGGGGGAAGACCACGCTGCTGCGGCTTCTCGCGGGGGAGCTTTCGCCGTCTTCCGGCATCGTCCGTCCGGCCGTGAACCTCAAGGTCGGTTACTTCGGCCAGACGAATGTGGACCGCCTGCACCCCGGCCTGTCCGTCGAGGAGGAGGTGCGGCAGTCGAATCCTTCCCTTACGCGGACGCAGGTCCGCACCCTGTGCGGGGCGATGATGTTCGGGGGCGCGTCCGCGGAGAAGCGGATCTCGGTCCTGTCGGGCGGGGAGAGGAGCCGGGTGCTCCTCGCGAAGCTCCTGGCGACGCCGGTCAACCTCCTGCTGCTCGACGAGCCGACGAACCACCTCGACCAGGAGTCGGTCGACGCGTTCCTTGCGGCGGTCTCCGCCTTCGAGGGGGCGGTGATCCTGGTGACCCACGTGGAGCGGGTGCTCTCCTCGGTGGCGACGAAGCTGATCGTCTTCGACGGCGGGAAGGTCGCGCCGTTCGACGGCGGCTACGGCGACTTCCTGGACCGAGTCGGCTGGAGCGCGGAAGCGGCGGAAGGCGTCGGGAGGTCCCCGGGCGAGCGTGCCGCGAACCGGCGGGAGGCGCGGCGGCAGCGGGCAGGGGAGGTGAGCCGGCGGTCGGGTGAGCTTCGGCGGCTCCGGAGCGCCGTCGCGGCGCGGGAGGCGGAGATCATCGCCCTCGAGGAGCAGCTCGGCCGGGAGGAGGCCGCGCTCGTCGAGGCGTCCGTGAAGAACGACGGGGCGACGATCCGGGCGCTGGCCGTGTCCACCGCGTCGGCTCGCTCCCGCGTGGATGCGCTTTTCGCGGAGCTGACGGCGCTCGGGGAGGAGCTTGTCGCGAAGGAAGCGGAGGTTGGGAACGGGTCGGTCGAGGTGGTATAGTTTTCCGCGGGAGGAGCGCGCATGCCGTCGTTCGACGTCGTTTCGGTCGTGGACATGCAGGAGGTCAGCAACGCGGTCAACCAGGCCGTGAAGGAGATCGGCCAGCGGTACGACTTCAAGGGTTCGAAGACCACGGTCACCCTCGAGAAGGACGGGATCAAGGTGCTGACCGACGACGACTTCCGCCTCAAGGCGGTCGTCGACATCCTCCAGTCGAAGTTCGTGAAGCGGTCCGTTTCCCTCAAGGCGCTGCAATACGGGAAGGTGGAGCCGGCCTCCGGCGGCCTCGTCCGCCAGTTCATCGCCATCCAGCAGGGGATCTCGAAGGAGAAGGGGAGGGAGATCGTCTCCCTGGTGAAGGACACCAAGCTCAAGGTCCAGTCGCAGATCCAGGAGGAGCAGGTGCGGGTGACGGGGAAAAGCCTGAACGACCTGCAGGAGGTCATCCGGATGCTGAAGGGGAAGGACCTGGGAGTGGAGATGCAGTTCGTCAACTTCCGTTCCTGAAAAAACAGGGGGGTGTGCCGGATGCGGAGAGTCGTCTACGACCCTTTGAAGTGCGCCGCCTGCAAGAGCTGCGAAATCCAATGTTCGGTCTCCCACTCCCTCTCGAAGGATCTTCTCTCCGCGGTCTCCGAATCGCCGCCGTCCCTGCCGAGGGTGGCCGTGGCGTGGACCCCGGGGATGAACGTCCCCCTGAAGTGCGCCCACTGCGAGACGGCCCCCTGCATGCTCGGCTGCCCCGTGGGCGCCATCCGAAGGGACGCCGGCTCCGACACGGTCCAGATCGACGATTCGCGGTGCATCGGCTGCTTCTCCTGCGTGCTGGTCTGTCCCTACGGGGCGGTCCGGCTCTCGTTCGACCGGAAGCGGGCGTACAAGTGCGACGGATGCGTGGAGCGGCTCCGGGCGGGAGAGGAGCCGGCCTGCGCCTCCTCCTGCCCGACGCATGCCCTGGCGTTCCGGGAAATCGAGGAGGTGGCGAGCCAAAATGCGGCCTCCGCGGCGATGCGGGAAACGGCCGCCCTCCTGCGCGGCAGGGAGACGGCGGGTGGGGAGGCGTCTCCCCTCGAAGCGATCCTCAGGATGAGGGAGGAGATGGCCCGTGGATAAGACCCTGGAACGGAAGCCGTATTCGAATCCCGGCGCCGAAGAGCTGACGCGGAAGGCGGAAGCGGACGACCTGCTGCTCGTCGACGAGCGGCTGCGGAGGATGATGCCCGAGTGCGCCTTCGGCGAGCTCGGGACCTGCTGCGTGATGTGCTACATGGGACCGTGCCGGATCGACCCGTTCGGCCAGGGGCCCCGGGTGGGGGTCTGCGGCGCGACCCCGGACGTCATCGTGGCGCGCAACTTCCTCCGGGCCGCGACGGGAGGCGCCGCGTCGCACGCCGGCCACGCCCGGGAGCTGGCGATCCTCCTCCTCGAGATCGCGGAAGGGAAGGCGCCCGGCTACCGGATCCGGGAGGAGGGAAAGCTCCTCGCGCTCGCCGGGAAGCTGGGAGTGCCGGTCGACGGCCGCCCCGTGTCCGCGGTGGCGGCGGACGTGGCGAGGAAGGCGCTCGAGGATTTCGGCCGCCAGGACGGGGAGCCGATGAACTGGATCCGAGCCCGGGCCACGAAAACCGAGTACGCGAAGTGGGAGAGGCTGGGGCTCGTCGTCTCCAACCCCCACAACGAGATCGAGACGGCGATGCACCGGACGTCGATGGGGAACGACGCGGACCCGCTGAACCTCTGGGTCGCAACCCTCCGGATGGGGATGGTGGACAACTTCGCGGGGCTGATGCTCGCCACCGACCTCTCCGACGTCATCTTCGGGATCCCCACTCCCAAGGTGGTCTCCGCGAACTTCTCCGTGGTGAAGGAGAACCAGGTCAACATCGCCTGCCACGGCCACAACCCGATCCTGGCGTCCAAGGTGGCGGAGTGGGCCGACCGGCTCGAGGCGGAGGCGAAGGCGGCCGGGGCCGAGCGGGTCAACGTGGTGGGGGTGTGCTGCATCGGGAACGAGCTCGTCATGCGGTACGGAGTCCCCTACGCCGGCCACGAGGCCCAGACGGAGCTCTTCCTGGCCACCGGGGCGATCGACGCCATGGTCGTGGACATGCAGTGCATCTGGCCGTCCCTCCCCGGGATCGCCAAGTGCTACAAGACCCGGTTCATCACCACCGTCCCCTTCGTCCGGCACCCGGAGGCGATCCACGTGGATTTTCACGCCGACCGGGCGGACGAGCGGGCGCAGGAGATC
This sequence comes from Deltaproteobacteria bacterium, assembly GCA_016234845.1. Taxonomy (NCBI): domain Bacteria; kingdom Pseudomonadati; phylum Myxococcota; class Myxococcia; species Deltaproteobacteria bacterium. Next base: position 3,168 of record JACRNP010000101.1, read on the forward strand.
GTCCGCCACGCCATCGCGGGGTTCAGGGACCGGAAGGCGGCCGCCGTCCCGGTGCGGATCCCGGACGTCTCGTCGACGCTGCTGACGGGCATCTCCGTCGAAACGCTGGTCGCGGTCCTCTCCACGGTGAACCGGGAGGATCCGTTGAAGCCCGTCATCGACGCGATCGCGTCGGGCGACATCGCCGGGGCGGTGGGGATCGTCGGCTGCCCGAACCCGAAGCTGCGGGACGGGGCGATGACCGAGAGGATGGCCGGGGAGCTGATCCGGAACAACGTGCTGATCGTGACCACCGGGTGCGTGAACCACATCCTCGCCCAGGCCGGGTTCCTGAAAAGCGACGCCACGGAGAAGCACGCCGGCCCCCGGCTCCGGAAGGTGCTGACCGCGATCGGGCAGGCGGCGGGGCTGGGGGGGCCGCTCCCCCCGGTGCTCCACATGGGATCGTGCGTCGACAACTCGCGCATCTACGATCTCCTCGCCGCCCTGGCCGGGAAGCTGGGCGTGGAGATCAGCCAGCTCCCGGTGGCGGGGTCCGCGCCGGAGTTCATGACGGAGAAGGCGATCTCCATCGGGAGCTTCTTCCTCTCCGCGGGGATCCTCGTCCACCTGGCGCCGGCGCCGAGGGTGTTCGGAAGCCCGTTCGCCGTCTCGCTCCTGACGGAGAAGCTCGCGGGGCTGAACGGGGGGAAGGCGCTCGTGGCCGCCACGCCGGACGGCGCGGTCGCCGGGATCCTAGCCCACATCCAGGAGAAGCGGCAGGCGCTGGGGCTCCCCCGGGCCTGACCGGGCGTTTCAAGGACGGTGGCCATGGAACGGGTGCTCATCATCGGGAACGGCTACGCCGGCTCCCGCGCCGCCCGGCTCCTCTCGGGGACGGGACGGTTCGAGGTGACGACGGTCTGCGACGAGTCGTATCCCGCGTACTGCCGCCACCTCCTGCCGGAGCTGGCCGCGGGCGAACGGACGGTCGAGGAGCTCCATCTCCCGGCGGAGGACGGGGATGGAACGAACGCCCCCGTCCGGAACGGCGCGGCGGTGGCCCGTCTGTCCGCGAAGGACGGGAAGGCGTGGACGACGGACGGCGCGGAGATCCCGTTCGACAAGGCGCTGATCGCCACGGGAGCCCGGGTCTTCGTCCCGGGTGCGTTCGCCGGGCCGGTCGGCGCGTGCGACAACGTCTTCGCGATGCGCCGGATGGGAGAGGCGCTCGCCTTGAAGCGGATCCTCGACCGGGGCGGGCGCACGGTCGCGATCGTCGGCGCGGGGCGGATCGGCGTGCTCCTGGCGGAGGCGTTGAAACGCAGAGGGTGCGCGATCCATCTGGTCGACATCGCCCCGGAGATCCTCGCCACCATGGTGGACGGCGACGTGGCCGCGCGGCTGCGCCCGCACCTTGCGGCGGAAGGGGTCCTGACGGTGCTGACCGGGAAGACGGTCGAGCGGGTCGCCGTGGAAGGGAGCTCCGCCCGCGCGCTCCGGTTTTCCGACGGCTCGGAGCTCGCGTGCGACGCGGTCGTCCTGGCCACCGGCGTCGTTCCGAACACCGGGTTCCTCGAAGGGGAACCGGCGGAATATCAGGGTGGGATTCCCGTGAACGAACGGATGGAGACCCGCCTTCCCGGCGTCTACGCGGCGGGCGACGTGATCCGGTACACGACCGTATCGGGGAGGACGGAAAGCGGCCAGCTCGTGGCGAACGCAAGGCTCCAGGCGGAAGCCGCGGCCGCGAACATCGCCGGCGGAAAGGTCGCCGCCCCCCCGCTGTTCGTGGCGAACGTGGTGAAAATCGGCCGCGTCGTCGGCGCGCGCGCCGGCGACATCGACGGGACGGGAGCCGAGGATTTCCGCGTCGGCGCCGGTTTCCTCCGCGTCACGCTCGAAGGGACGTCCGTGGCCGGCTTCCAGTTCGTCGGACGGCCGGAGGGCCTGAAGATCGCCGTCGGAGGGAAGGGGGGCGCGGGGAAGACGACCGTCTGCGCCCTCCTGGCCGGGATCCTCGCCCGCGCCGGCCACACGGTCCTGCTGGTCGACCTCGATTCCGATCCCAACCTCGCCTCCGCCCTCGGATTCCCCCCGGATGCCGCCCTCCCGATCGTCCACCGGAGGGAGCTGATCGCCGAGCGGACCGGCTCCGCCGGGGAACCGGGGGGGATGTTCGTCATGAATCCGGGCGTTTCGGACATCGCCGAACGGTTCGCCCTGAAGCGCACGGAGAAGGTGTTCCTCCTCCCCGTCGGCACCATCGAGACGGGCGGGGAGGGGTGCTTCTGCCCCCAGGCCGCCTTCGCCAAGGCGCTCCTCCGGAAGCTGAGCCTTTCCAGGGACGAGTCGCTGGTCCTGGACCTCGAGGCGGGGCTGGAATCGTTCGGGCGGGCGCTGGTCGAGGGGCTCGACCTGCTGCTGATCGT
>JACRNP010000102.1 GCA_016234845.1 Deltaproteobacteria bacterium
CCGCCGGTGATGTCCGCGAGCTCCACGCTCTGCTCCATGCGCCCGAAATAGTCCCCGGCGTTCACCCCCAGGAGCCCCACCCCCACGAGCCACCCGCCCAGGATCCCCACGACGACGAAGATGGCCGTGAGGAGGGGGACGGCCACGATGGAGCCGACGAGCCGGGGGGAAACGAGGAATTTCTTGGGCTCGATCGCCATGGAGTCGAGCGCCATGATGACGCCGCCGATCCGCAGGATGCCGATCTCCGCGGTCATCGCGGAGCCCGCCCGGCCGATGACCATCAGGGCCGTGAGGACCGGACCGAGCTCCCGGATGAGGGAGAGCGCGACGACCGATCCGAGCAGACCCTCCGACCCGAATTTCCGGAGGGTGTGGAACCCCTGGACCGCGAGGACCATCCCGGTGAAGGACGCCGTGAGGACGATGACGAAGAGGGATTTGACGCCGACGAAGTGGATCTGCTCGACGATCCTCCGGGGGCGATACGGAGGGACGAAACATTGCGCGATGGACTCCAGCAGAAAGAGGCCCGTCCTCCCGAGGACGTCGATCCGCCGCAGGGCTTCCGCCCCGATCCGTCCGAAGACCATCACCATCGCCCCCGATTCTATCACGCCCGCCCGTATCCGGGCCCGGCCGGTTCTTTCCGGTCCTCCCCGGGCGACGGAACGGGCGCGGGACTATATAATGGTGCCACCCGCGGGAAGGCGGGCGGGATTCGTGAAGGGGGATGCGGATGATCGAAGGAACGGCAAATACGCCGGGAACCCGTTGGCGTCCGGTCCTCGCCGGGTTGTTGCTGTTCGCCGCGATCTCCGTGTGCCCGTCGCGAGGGACGGGCGCTTCGGTCCCGGTCCCCGGGCCGGAAACGGTTTCCGGCGGCGGGGAGTCGGTCGAGGTGCCGGCGGCGGATTCGGTGGACGCCGGGGATCCCGATCTCGAGGAAACGGAGCCGCTCCCGGAGAAGCCGCCGGTCCGCGTGGCCGACCCGATCGAACCGGTCAACCGGGCGTTCTTCGTCTTCAACGACCGCCTCTACTTCTGGCTCCTGAAGCCCGCGGCGCGAGGGTACTCCTACCTCGTGCCCGAGCCCGCCCGCATCGGGATCCGCAATGCCCTGGCGAATGTGATGATGCCGGTCCGGCTGGTGAACAGCCTTCTGCAGGGAAAGGTGCGGGGGGCCGGCCGGGAACTGGCGCGCTTCACGATCAATTCGACCATCGGGATGGGCGGCCTCTTCGACACGGCGAAGAACGAATGGGATATCGCGGTCTCGGAGGAGGACACGGGGCAGACGCTGGGCACCTACGGACTGGGGCATGGGGCCTACCTCGTCCTCCCGTTCCTGGGCCCTTCTTCCCTGCGGGACGCCGCCGGCCTCGGAGGCGACTCGCTCTTGAACCCCCTGAACGTCCTGGTCGACTTCCGGACGGCGGTCGCGATCCGCGCCGGCCAGGCGGTCAACGATACCTCCCTGCGAATCGGGGAGTACGAAGACATCAAGGCGGCGGCGGTCGACCCGTACCTTGCCGTACGCGACGGCTACGTGCAGTACCGAAAGGGGCAGCTCTCCCGGTAGGAGGCGCCCCGGCGTACTCCGTACATTCATCCTTCGCGCAATTCCGGGTTCCCCGGCGAACTCCGCAGCGCCCGGAAGGCGGTTCCCGCGAAATAGGCGAACCAACTGACGATCCCCATCAGCTTCGCTCCGTCCTCATACAGATAATGCCATTCCAGCAGGGCGACCTCCCGGTTGTGGGGGAACCGATCGAAGAGGACGGAGACCCCGAAGCACCCGAACGAAACCAGGAGGGGCAGGTACTCCGTCTCCCGGATGGTCTTCCGGAACCTGGCGAGGTAGAGCAGCACCAGCAAGCCGTACATCCCGAACGCCAACTTTTCCCTGATCCGGAAGAGCCGCGGATACACGTATTCGTGGAACTGGAAGAAATCGTCGAACAGGAGCAGGCAGGTGATGAGCCCCGAAAACAGGAGGAAGGTCGGGAATTCGCGGTCGGATCCCCTTTCCCGGAGGAGCGCGAAGCTGAAAAAGCAGACCGCCGCCGAGGCGCACCACGCCAGGACCCCGATGTTCGATACGACGCCGGTGAACGGGTTCGCATCCATCAGCGCCGCGGGGTCCACCGTGAATTTCCAGATGGGGATGCCGGTCCGGAGGCTGACGACCAGTACCAGGAGGAGGAACGACAGGGTCGCCCCGTACAGCAGGAGCAACGGGATCGGGAATCGGATCCGGTTATCGGTTTTCATCTACGGTGAACTCCTCCAGGTTCAGTTTCCACGCGGGCGACGAATCGGATCGCCGGCCGCAGTGAGCATATCGGCGATATCACGGGGAAATTCAGAAAATTCCGGACGGATCGCCAATCTTGTCCCGATGGGTATACCCTGTCATTGACGCTCGCGCCTTCGTCCGGGACGGGAGGTGGGACTGCGATGAAAAGAACCATCCTGTTCGCTTTCGTGATCGGCGTGGTGAATCTGTTCGCGGGATCCGGAGACGACGTGCCGGCGCGGCTTGCGCCGGGGAGCGGTCCGGAACGCCTGGCCGCCGGCGACCGCGCCGGACCCGACGGGAACCCGGCGCCCGGGGCCGTCCGGGAGGTGACCGCCTACAACGTGGGGGTGAGGGAGCAGACCGGAAGCGAGCCGTGCATCGGGGCGACGGGGAAAAACCTCTGCCGCCTCGTGATGCAGGGGTTGAAGATCTGCGCGGCGAACTTCGTGGATCCGGAGACGATCCTGAACATCGACGGGTACGGAGAGTGTGTCGTCCTCGACCGGACGCATCGGCGGTTCAGCCATCGCGTGGACATCGCGATGAAGGAGGACGAGGTCGACAGGGCCCTCGAGTTCGGGATCCAGCGGCGATACGTCGAAGTGAAACCCGGGGGTCCCTGAAGGAGGAATTCCGCGGAGGCGGAGGGTCACCAGACCCGTTTGCACGCGGGGGTCCACGTCACGATCCGGTTTCGCCCCTCGCTCTTCGCCCGGAACAGCGCCTGGTCGCCCTGCGCAAGGAGCGCTTCGATCGAATCGGTATCCGGCTGACGCTCCGCGATGCCGAAACTCGCCGTCACGGAAAAACTCCGTTTGTCGGATTCGAATCGAAGGCCCGAAACGGCCCCCCGCAGCCGCTCCGCGAGGACGTGGGCCCCCCTCTGGTCGGTCTCGGGAAGCAGGAAGCAGAATTCCTCCGGGCCGTACCGCGCGTGCAGGTCCGTCAACCGGATCCCGCGCAGGCATACGTCCGCCGCCCCCGCGAGAACCTTGTCGCCCAGGACACGTCCGTAACCGTCGTTCACCCGCATCAGGTGGTCGATGTCCATCATGACGACCGAGAGCTTCAACCGGAAACGCTGGGAGCGCCGGAACTCGATCCGGGAGGCGGCGTCGAACTGCCTCCGGGTATGCAGACCGGTCAGCGGGTCGATCGTGGTGAGCATCTCGACTTTTTGACGGAGCCGGGCGTGTTCCAGCGCGATGGCGGCCTCGTTCGCAAGGAGCTGCGCGAGCAGGGCACGGGGTTCATCGAACGGTTCCCGATCGCTTCTTTCCAGGATGACGCATCCGGTGTTCCGGACCCCCGCGCGCATGGGAACCGCCAGGTAGACACCGCTTTCGATCGGAACGCACGAATCGCCATCCCCGGGATCGCTTCCCGGCATCGGAAGGAGGATCGGGCGATCGGCCTCCCGGATCTTCTTCCGGAACATCGACCGCAGGAGCGCGTTGTCGGGGATCGCGCCGTTCCTCGACTCGCCCTTGGAGTCGTGCAGGCGGAGCCCTTCCCCCTCGAAAAAGCAGATCGCGTTGCGACCGTGCGGCACGAAGCGCGCAAGGAACCGTTCCAGCTCCGACACGATTTCGTCCGCATCCGACCGGGACGTGAACGCTTCCAGGGCCTGGCGCAATATTTCGATCTGGTTTTCCATCCGATCCATCGCTTCCGATATGGTCCCCAACGGGGAGATATCCGGGGGAGCAGAAAACCGTACCGGGCGATGAGCTGCCGGAATCGGAAACGACGTCGGGAGGGGACGATGGAGCTGGAAGGGAAGCACGTAGCCGTGCTGGCGGAGGATCTCTACGAGGACCTCGAGCTTTGGTACCCCGTGCACCGGTTCCGGGAGGCGGGGGCCAGGGTGACCATCGTCGGGGGAGGCGCGGGCGGGTACGCCTCCAAGCACGGGTATCCGGTCACTCCCGACGCGTCGGCGGAGAATGTGAACGCCGCCGACTTCGACGCCGTGGTCATCCCGGGCGGCTACGCTCCCGACCGGATGCGCCGGAACAAGGCCATGGTGGATCTGGTCCGAAACGTGTTTGCCCGGGGATCGGTGGTCGCCGCGATCTGCCACGGGGGGTGGATGCTGGTTTCGGCGGACGTGCTGCGGGGCAGGAAGGCAACCGGCTTCTTCGCGATAAAGGACGACCTGGTGAACGCGGGAGCCCGGTATGAGGATTCGGAAGTCGTACGCGACGGAAACCTGGTCACGTCGCGGAAGCCGGAAGACCTTCCGGCGTTCAGCCGGACGATCATCCGGGCGCTGACCGAGGCGAAGGAGTAGTCCCCCGCCCGCGCGGGCGTCGTCCCGCCGTCACGGCGGAGCGGCGCCCGTCGTTTCCCCCTCGAGGACCCGGCAAAGCCTGGCCTGGAATTCGTTCCGCTTGTACGGCTTCTGGATGAACCCTGCGAGCCCCTCCCCCGTGAATCGTTGCGAAACCTGTTGTTCGTTGTACCCGCTGGTGAGGATGACGCGGGCGCCGGGGTGGATCCGGCGGATCTCCCGGAACGTCTCCTCGCCGTCCATTCGAGGCATCGTCAGGTCGAGGACGACGCAACGGATCTCGTCCATGCGGGAACGGAACAGCTCCACCGCCTCCTGTCCGTCCGACGCGGTCAGCACCCGGAAACCCAGGGACTCCAGCATTCCGACCCCGACCTGCCGGACCATCTCCTCGTCGTCGACCAGCAGGACGGTTCCGGTCCCCTTCCAATCCTTATCCGGCGCCATCGTGCCCACGACCGGCGCCGTGGCCTTGGCCGCCGCCGGCAGGAGAATCTTGAACGTCGACCCTTTCCCCACTTCGCTGTACACCTTGATCGCTCCCCCGTGTCCTCGTACGATTCCGAGGACCGCCGCAAGACCGAGCCCGCGGCCGGTGAACTTCGTGGTGAAAAAGGGATCGAAGATCTTCTTCTGCGTCTCCCTGTCCATCCCGGATCCCGTGTCGGCGACTTCGAGGAAGACGTACCGCCCCTCGGGAAGCTCCTCCCCGCCGATTTCCCGCAGGTAGACATGGTCGCAATCCGCCACGCCCGTGGTGAGGGATATCTCACCGGAGTTGTCGCCGATCGCCTCCGATGCGTTGATGATGAGGTTCATGACGACCTGCTGGATCTGCGAGGCGTCGGCATCCACCCGCGGGATGTCCGGGGCGAACCGGTACCGCAGAATGGCTTTTTTCGAGATGGACGTTCCGAGCATGTCCGCCATCTCCCTCACGATGTCGTTCATGTCGAGCGACTCGATGACGAACCGCCCTTTCCCCGAATAGGCCAGCATCTGCCGGCAGAGGTCGGCGGCGCGGCGGGACGCCCTTTCGACTTCATCGAGATGCATCCGTACCGGGGCCGCGGGGGGGAGCGCCGAGAGGGCGAGATCGGTGTGCCCCATGATCGCCATCAGGAGATTGTTGAAATCGTGGGCGATTCCACCGGCGAGGACGCCGAGGCTTTCGAGCTTCTGGGAGTGCCGTACCTGTTCCTCCAGCCGGTTGCGCTCCGCTTCCGCCCGTTTCCGCTCGGTGATATCCCGGGCCGCCGCGAACACCCCGAGGATTTCCCCCGTGTCGTCCCGGTACACCGAGGCGTTGTACAGGACCGGGGTCACGGTCCCGTTCCGGTGCTGGATCTCGAGCGAGTAATCCTGCACCGACCCCTCCCGGAACGCCTGCTCGTACCCGGCCCGGGCACGCGCGGGCTCTGTGAAATAGTCCGAGAAATCGCTCCCGATCAGGTGGTTCCTCGGGTATCCGGTCGCCTTTTCCGTCGCGCAATTCGCATCGGTGATCTTTCCGGACGCGTCGATGGTCACCAGCGGGTCGAGGCTGGCTTCGATCAGGCGCCGGTTGTAGGCGCTCACCTGCTGAAGCTGCCGGTTCGCGGCCATCAGCGCGTTCGCTCTCCGCTCCACCAGCTCCTCGAGCTTCTGACGATACGCCCCCAGCTCCTCCTCGGACCGTTTCCGCTCCGTGATGTCCTCGTTGATGCCGATCATCCGGACCGCTTTCCCGGCCTCGTCCCGGATCACGTCGCCGAACGCCTTGATATGCCGGATCGATCCGTCCGGAAGGACTACGCGGAAGTCGGTGTCGTACCCTTTCTCTCCGCGAAGCGCTGCCATGTAGGCTTCCACGGCCGATTCCCGGTCGTCGGGATGGAGACTGCCTTCCCATGCACCGACCCCGCCCGGGGAGGCGTCCCGGGAGAGCCCGTACAGCTCGAACATCCGGTCGTCCCAGATCAGGATGTTTTCCGGAACGTTCAGGTCCCAGATCCCCAGGCGTCCGGACCCGGTGGCGAGTTGGAGACGTTGCGTCGTGATCCCGAGATCCTCGGTGCTCTCCTTCAGCCGTATCGCCAGCTCCTGCCAGTGGCGTACGGCATGCTGCGCTTCCCGCGTCCGTTTCAGCGCCAGCAGGGACAACAGGAGAAGGGCCGCCGTCGCCGCTACGAAGACTGCTCCGTAGAATGCAAGGTCCTTCTTCCAGTGCGCCAGGATAACCTTCATGCCGATGCCGTTCACCAAGTACACGTTCAAAATGCCGATCCTGCGGACCGCATACATCCTTTTCGTCGCATCGCTCTTCGACATGCCGACGTACGTATCCTGTTCGCCGCGCCGGTTCGCCTTCAAGGTTTCGTTCGACGGGTGAAGCGTCAGGACGGCCGGATTCAGCCTGGGAGCCCGCGCAAGGATCGTCCCGTCGCCGCGGACGAGGGCGGTGCCGAAGTCGCTATGCCGTGCGGAGCGGTTCCAGAATTCGC
>JACRNP010000103.1 GCA_016234845.1 Deltaproteobacteria bacterium
GACTCCCGCGGCAACGCCTACATCGCCGACTACGGCAACCACGCCGTCCGCATGGTCGTCGGCGGCGCCCTGCCGTAGCGGAGTAATGTTGCAGGAGCGTCCGGAGCAGGGGCGTCCGGCGGAGTCGCCGCAGGAGGGGGGGCGTAGTGAGGTAAAGCGCAGCCGTGCAGGTTCATCGCACGGCGAGCCACGAACGGAGCCCCGCCCTCCGAGGCGGCGCAGCCGAAGTGGGAGTTCCTCTGCGGAGAAGCGAAAAAAGTGCGGGCTACTGTGTGGAGGGGGCGGTCCTCGCCCGGGAGCGGAGGATGGAGACGGCCGCGTAGGCGATCAGCACCGCGGAGACGAGCTGCGACTCGGAGAACGGCCCCAGGAACCCGCGCGGGTCGTCGCGGAAGATCTCCAGGAACGACCGCGCGACGCCGTACAGGATGATCATCGTCCAGAACCGCATCCCGGTCGTCTTGAACCGGTCCCGCGTGGCGAAGAGGAACCCGAAGATCGCGAACCCGGCCGCCGCCTCGTAGAGCTGCGTCGGGTGGAGCGGGACGTGGAGCGGGGCGAGCGACGCCGGGTCGGTGAAGGTGATCGCCCACGGAAGCGAAGTCGGCTTCCCGAAGCAGCAGCCGGCGGACGTGCACCCCAGCCTCCCGAACGCCAGCCCCAGCGGGATCCCGATCGACGAGGCGTCGGCGACCGGCAGGAACGGGATCCGGTTCCGCCGCAGGAAGACGACGCAGGCCGCCATCGCCGCCAGGAAACCGCCGTAGAAGACGAGCCCCCCGTTCCAGAGCTTCAGGATCTCGGAAGGCGACGCCGCGTACTGCCGCCAGTACACCAGGACGTGGAAGAGCCTTGCCCCGGCGATGGCGGACAGGACCACCCAGAACCCCATGTCGTAGAACTTCTCGCGGTCCATCCCCCGCCGGGCGATCTCAAGCCCCGAAACCCACAACGCGGCGAGGAAACCGGCGGCGACGAAGACGCCGTAGGAGTAGATCTTGACGCTACCGATCTGCAGCAGGACGGCGTGCATCGCTCTCCTTGCCCCAGAATATCATGTCCGCGATCAGCAGGGCGACGCCCACGGTGATCCCGATGTCCGCCACGTTGAACGTGGGCCAGTGGTGCCCGCGCCACTGCAGGTCGATGAAGTCGACCACGTACCCCAGCCGCGCCCGGTCGATCAGGTTCCCGATCGCCCCCCCGAGGATCAACCCCAGGCCGCACGGCGCGGTCCCCCTCCCCGGGAGGAGCCGGATGTAGGCGATCACGGCCGCCATGGCGAGGACGGTCGCCAGGATCAGCATCGGGTGGACCCACTTCGGATTCAGGTTCGAAAGGAGGCTGAACGCCACCCCGGTGTTGCGGACGTGGACGAGCTCGAACCAGCCCGGGACGATTTCCATCGGCTCGAAGAGGGGGAGGTTCCGCACCGTCCAGATCTTGCTCGCCTGGTCGGCGGCCGCGAGCAGCCCCGCCGAAACGGCGGGCACCGCGAATTTCCGAAGCGGCGTCACCGTTCCGCCGTCACTTTCCGAGCGCGGCCGCGCAGCGGGCGCACAGGTCGGGCGCCGCGGCGTTCGCCCCCACCTCGGGGGTGTGGTTCCAGCACCGCTCGCACTTCCCCCACGGCGCCTTCGCAACCGACACCTTCAGCCCCGGCCAAGCGGCGCTCTCGTACGTCCCGGGCCCGGAGGCGTCCCCGACCTGCAGCCCGGAGACGATCGCGACGTCGCGCACCTCGCGGGCGTGCGTCGCGAGCAGGTCCGCGAAGGGGCCGGGGGAAACGGTCACCAGCGCGTCCTGGTCGCTGCCGATCCGCTTCTCCTTCCGCGCGGCCTCCAGCGGCTGCGCGATCTCGGACCGCAGGGCGAGGATCCGCTCCCACCGGGGGATGAGCTCCCCGGCCCCGGGGATCTCCCGCGGCCCGGGCAGGTCCGCGAGGAACACGGTGTCCGGCTTGCCGGTCCAGCCGGGGAGGAATGCCCACGCCTCGTCCGCGGTGAACGACAGCACCGGCGCGATCAGCGAAAGGAGCCCCTTCGCCATCTCGAACATCGCCGTCTGCGCCGACCGCCGCGCGGGGGCCCCGGCGGGGGAGCAGTACATCCGGTCCTTCAGGACGTTCAGGTAGAAGGCGGACAGCTCCACGGCGCAGAAGTTGTTCACGGCGTGGTAGACCATGTAGAATTCGTACTCCTCGTACCCCTTCCGGACCTTCCGCACCAGCCGGTCGAAGACCGCCATCGCGTACCGGTCCATCTCCTCCATCCGCTCCACGGGGACCGCGTCCCGCTCCGGCGAGAAGTCGTCCACGTTGGCCAGCAGGTACCGGATCGTGTTGCGGATCTTCCGGTACGACTCGGCGATCCGCTCGAGGATCTCCGGCGACAGCGGGTTGTCGCCGCGGTAGTCCAGCGCGCCGACCCAGAGGCGGAGGACCTCGGCGCCGTATTTCTTGATCACCTCCCCCGGGGCGATCACGTTCCCCCGGGACTTGCTCATCGCCTCGCCCTTGCCGTCCACCACGAAACCGTGGGTGAGCACCCCGCGGTACGGCGCGACGCCGCGCGTGCCGACCGCCGCGAGGATCGACGAGTGGAACCAGCCGCGGTGCTGGTCCGATCCCTCGAGGTACAGGTCCACCGGCACGCCCAGGTCCTTCCTCCCCTCGCACACCGCGGCGTACGAGACGCCCGAATCGAACCAGACGTCGAGGATGTCCGACTCCTTGGCGAACGACGCGCCGCCGCACGACGGGCATTTCGTCCCCGGCGGGAGCAGCTCCGCGGCGTCCCGGTCGAACCAGGCGTCCGCCCCCTCCACCTCGAAGAAGTCGGCCACCCGGTCGATGAGCGCACGGTCGAGCAGGTGCTCCCCGCACCCCTCGCACCGGAAGACGGCGATCGGCACCCCCCACGCCCGCTGCCGGGAGATGCACCAGTCCGGCCGCCCGGCGATCATCCCCTCGATCCGCTCCTGCCCCCACGCGGGGATCCACCGCACCTTCCGGATCTCGGAGAGCGTCTTCTCCCGAAGCCCCGTCCGGTCCATCGAGATGAACCACTGCTTCGTCGCCCGGAAGATGACCGGCTGCTTGCACCGCCAGCAGTGCGGGTACGAGTGGGTGACCTCCCCCCGCTTCATCAGCGCTCCGGTCTCGGCGAGCTTCTCGTTCACCTTCGGGTTCGCCTCGAACACCTGCATCCCGGCGAAGAACGGGACGTCCTTCGTGAACCGCCCGTCGTCCCCGAGCGGCGCCAGGATCGGGAGCCCGTACTTCAGGCCGGTCTCGTAATCCTCCCGCCCGTGCCCCGGGGCGGTGTGGACGCACCCGGTGCCCGCCTCGAGCGTGACGTAGTCCGCCAGGACGATCAGCGAATCGCGCTCCGCGAACGGGTGACGGCACCGCATCCGCTCGAGGTGCCGCGAGCCGAACACGGCGAGCTTCTTCGGGTCGGCAAGGCCCGTTTCGGAGGCGAACCTCTCCGAAAGGCCGTCCGCGACGACGTACACTTCACCGCCCGATTCGAGCGCCGCGTATTCGAAGTCGGGGTGGAGCGCCACCCCGAGGTTGGCCGGGATCGTCCAGGGGGTGGTCGTCCAGATGACGAAGGAGACCTTCTTCCCCGCGAGCAGGGGGTGGATCCGCTCCGGCGGTTCGGCGAACGGGAACTTCACGTGGATCGAATGGGAGGTGTGGTCGGCGTACTCGACCTCCGCCTCGGCCAGCGCCGTGCGGCACGTCACGCACCAGTACACCGGCTTGGTCCCCTTGTAGACCGCACCGGTCTCGACGAACCGGCCCAGCTCCCGCAGGATCCGCGCCTCGTAGTCGAACGTCATCGTCCGGTACGGGTTCTCCCAGTCCCCCAGAACCCCCAGGCGCTTGAACTCCTCCCGCTGGATGTCGATGAACTTCGCCGCGTATTCCCGGCAGAGGCGACGCTTGGCCGCCGTCGGGATCGACTCCTTCTTCGCCCCGAGCGTCTTGTCGACCTGATGCTCGATCGGCAGGCCGTGGCAGTCCCACCCCGGGATGTACACGGAGAGCGACCCGGCCATGGTCCGGTACTTGACGATGATGTCCTTCAGGATCTTGTTCAGCGCGTGCCCGATGTGGATGTGCCCGTTGGCGTACGGGGGGCCGTCGTGGAGGACGAACGTCGGCCGGCCGGCCCGGTGCTCCACCATCCTGCGGTACAATCCGGCGGCCTCCCAGCGCGCGAGCGTCTCCGGCTCCCGCTGCGCGAGGTTCGCGCGCATCGGAAAGCCGGTCCGCGGCAGGTTCAGCGTGTCCTTGTAATCCATCTTCCCTTCTCTTTCCGTGGAGTTGGAAAACGTTTATATACCACGAGGCCCGGCGAGCCCGCAAATCTCACGGAATTGCGGGCTTAGCGGAACAGGTTGCGGAAGAGCTCCCCGATGCCGCGGAACCCCCTGCGGAACGTGTCCACCACCGGGTGGACCGGGTGCAGGGGGCACGTCTCCTTCGGCGCCGTGCCGGCGAGGTACGCCTCCCGGACCTCCTCCGGGCAGCCGGTGGTGGAGAGGTACCCGGTCTCCGGGTCGATCAGCGCGGTCTCGATCCCCTCCGGGGAACTTTGCGCCAGGGGGCCGGATTTCGGGTAAAGCCCGCGCATGAACCGGGCCCAGATGCGGAGCGCGCCCTGCGCGCCGGTCAGCCCCGTGTCGGCCCCGGAGTCGTACCCGACCCACACCGCGCAGACCGCGTCCGGCGTGTACCCCACGAACCAGGAGTCCCGGTTGGTGTCCGTGGTGCCGGTCTTCCCGGACGCGGGGAAATACACCCCCATCGCGGCGGCCGATTTCGCCGTGCCGCGCGAAAGCACCCCCTCCATCGCGTACCCGGCGAGGTACGCCGCCCGCGGATCGATCGTCCGCTCCCAGCGGACCTTCCCCGCCGCCAGGATCTCGCCGTCGGCCGTGGTCACGGAGTAGAGGGGGTACGGCTCGAACCGGATCCCGCCCGAGGCGATGGTCGCGTACGCGTAGGCGAGCTCCACCGGGGTGACCTCGAAGCTCCCCAGCGGCATCGACGGGACGGGGGAGAGCGGGCTCGCGATCCCGGCGGCGCGGGCGGTCTTCAGCACCTCGGGAAGTCCGACGTCCATCGCCAGCCGCACGGTCGCGGTGTTCACCGAATCCTCGATGGCCCGGCGGACCGTGATCCGGCCGTACGCCTTCCCCTCGAAGTTCGAAGGGGTCCACATCCCCTCCGGCGTCGGGATCGACACCGGTTCCCCGGACACGACCGTCGAGAGCGACGTCTTCCCCTTGCCGCGCGCCGCCTGTTCCATCGCCGCCAGCAGGACGAACGGCTTGAAGGCGCTCCCCGGCTGCCGCTTCGCGTCGGTCGCCCGGTTGAACTGGGTCTCCCCGTACCCGCTTCCCCCGACCATCGCGGTCATCTCCCCGGTGGCCGGGTCCACCGCGACGAGCGCCGCCTGCAGCGGCTCGCCGGCGGGGGAGGCGGCCTTCCCGAGCTCCGCCAGCCCCCGCGAGACCGCGTCCTCCGCCGCCTGCTGGTGGACGGGATCGAGGGTGGTGTAGAAGCGGTACCCGGTCCGGAACAGCTTCTCCCCGCCGAGATCGTCCTCGGTGGTCCGCTGGATGTAGTCGGCGAAGTACGCCGCGGTCTGGACGGGGGCGCGGCGCGGCCGCACGCGGACCGGGGCGGCGGACGCCCTCCGGTGCTCCGCCTCCCGGATCGACCCGAGCTCCCGCATGCGCGCGAGGACGGCGTTGCGCCGCTCCTTCGCGGCCGCGGGGTAGCGCAGCGGGGAGTACCGGTTCGGAGACCGGATGATCCCGGCGAGCAGCGCGGCCTCCTCGAGGGACAGCTCCGCCGCCCGTTTCGAGAAGTAGAACCCGGCCGCCTCCTCGATGCCGTAGATCCCGCGCGGCCCCTCCTGTCCGAAGTAGATCTTGTTCAGGTACATCTCCAGGATCTGATTCTTCGAATACCGCAGCTCGAGGACGAGGGCGTACTCCACCTCGCGCAGCTTCCGCCCGATCGTCTTCTTCGGGGACAGGAAGAAGTTCTTCGCGAGCTGCTGGGTGATGGTGGACCCGCCCTGGGCGAACCGCCGCTCCCGGATGTTGGCGACCAGGGCGCGCGCGATCCCCACGAAGTCGATCCCGAAGTGGGAGCGGAAGCGGGCGTCCTCGGCGGCCACCACCGCCTCCTGCAGCGACGCGGGGATGGAGGAGAGCGGGACCATCCGCCGCGACTCCATCCGGGGCCCGAGGATCCGGCCGACCTCCTCGGGCTCGAGCCGGATCGAGTCGAGCGGAACGCCCGCGGGGGTCACGAGCGAGGACACCCGCCCGTCGCGGACCTCGATGTCCACCGGGCCGCCGTTGTGGGGCGTCTCCTCGACGCTGTAGTCGCGGGTGAAGATGCGGATCCGGTCCGGCTCCTCCGAGTACGTGCCGGCCGACGGCGGCTTTCCGGACACCTTGCGGTAGGAGAGCCGCCGCAGCCGCTCGGAGAGGCGGA